>JAYVTJ010000524.1:0-4042 GCA_043774415.1 Fimbriiglobus sp.
GGTGCCGATCGCATCGAAGAGAAGTTCCGCCCCGGCCTCGCTCGCCGTGACATATCCGAATCCATCGAAGATCAGCAGGTCGAGCTCGGCGAGTTGCCGACGCATCCGCCGCAAGTGGCGTTCCCGGTCGGCCTCCCGGAGCGCTGTCATCAGTTTGGTCACCCGCCAGAACCGGACCCGCTGCCCCCAGGCGCACGCCGCCATGGCCAACACCGTCGCCAGATGGGTTTTGCCCGTCCCGCTCGGGCCGACCAGCAGGAGGTTCTCCCGCTTGCCGGGGTAGGCGCCGCGGGCCAGGTCGAGGATCAGCGGCTTGTTGACGCCGGGCCGGGCGGCGAAGTCGAACTCGTCGAGCGTCTTCGGGATGATCGGCAGCACCGGCTCCACGGTCGGACGCCGGGGAACTCGTCGGTTCATCGTGCTCCAAAGATCTTCTTCAGCGTGGCCCACTGAATCTCGTATTGGCTGAAGGCGGCGCGTTTGCTGAGCTCGCAAGTCAGCACGCGGCGGCGAATCTCGGCCCAGAGTTCCATGTCTGCGTACACCTCGGGCCTCCGGAGTCGGGATGATGGGCTCCGCCCATCATCGCCGGTCTTCCGAAGGCCCCATTACGCGCTACACTTTTACTCCGCCGTTATCACTTTCGAGTTGGCCGAACCGAGCGAAACTCACGTCGGCGGTGGAAAGACGGTCGCGAAGTTCCGGGCGAATTCTAAAAGCCGACCGGTTGGCGGAACACGAACCTGCGGACGACCTTCGAGAAGATCGTCCGACGTGCCGGCCTCGTGCAGGGGCCGATGCTGTTCCACCACCTGCGGGACTCGTGCGAAACCGCCCTCATGCAGGAACACCCGATCCATGTCGTTCCAGCCCGAACGTCGCCATGCTGCACTACCTGCAAACGACCGAAGGCGACTTCGGCAAGGCGGTGAAGGGAAGCGCCGCAAGGGGTGCAGAATCCGGTGGAGCGAAGGTGCAAAATACGGTGTAGACAGGGGCAAACCCGATCGGACCCGAAATGACAAACGCGGCGGAAACCCAAGTTTTCGCGGGCTCCCGTCGCGTCTTGGCCGAAGTTGGCCAGCACCGTCTGACAGCCGATTGCACCCGGCAGGAGTCGAACGAGGTTCCGCAAGTGCCATTATCGTCAATAACTTGCGTCCAACCGCCTCTGACGAGTGGTGCAAAATCCGGTGCAGTTGGGGATCGTCCTGCTGAAAACGCTGTCAATCCTGATGTGCTCGCGGCGCTCGTGGCCGTGCTCTCCCGAGAGCAACGAGCTGCGCTCGTAAAATTGCTGGGCGGGTAGTTTGTTGGCAAGCTCATGCATGAGCCTTGTCGAGAAGATCGGCCGGATCTTCGGGTTCTCAGGCACCGGCGGCTCGCCGGGACGGGGACACAAGCATCCGCGCCACATTGATCTCCGCCATGTCCGCCACCTCTCCGAATTCAAAACAGCTTGGCAACTTGGCGGAGATGGAAAAAGAAGGCGAAAATCACGAATCCGGACGCTCGATTTGTCATTCCCGCCAAGACGTGGGAACTGGGGGAAAGTGCTGGCATTCTGGTTGGTGTCTACCGTGAAGCTCGCTCGATTCCTGAGTCATTGCAGAAAGCCGTCATACTTCAACGGGCTGCTAGACTTCGAACATCTGCTCACGACCGAGACCTCTCTGATCCACGTAAGTTTCCAAGCATTCCTCCGATACCATAGCCGACCTCCGACTGCCCGAAAACGCTCGTCACCGACTGCTTGCCGCTTTGTGACGGCTCTGCCCCTTCGACCGGGGGGCGTTCTCCCAGACCCTGGGTCACCGGCGGAGGAGCAAATGCAAAAGCCCCGCTCAGAGCGGGGAATCGGACAGTTCTCAGCGGCATGCGCGGTGCTAAATCGCAACGCGATCGCGATGTGGACCAGCCGCCCCCTTGAGTTCGCGCTCGCGGCGCTCGTGGTGGTAGGCCAGACCCACGAAGGCGATCCCCAGCCCGACGACCGCGCCCGAAGCGAGGAAGACGAGGATGAAGACCAGCGGACGATCCATCTGCGACGAGTGGACCATGTACGGTTCGCTGTTCGCAGCGGCTGCCTGGGAGGCATCGGGCCTCGCCCAGACGTGTTCGTAGCGGGTCCCGATCCCGAGGGCGGTCAGCCCGAGGCCGATCATGGCCCCGGCCGCGATGATCGCTCCACACAGTGCGCGCATGTCGTCTCCAGAATGGGTTCGATGAAAGGGAGCTGAGCCAAGGATTACTGGCCGAGCATCTTCAGGCAGCCGCCCATCACGAGCAGGATGCCCGCGAGGATGATGAAGATGCTGCTGCACCCGCAGCCCGGCCACGCCCCGTACTGACCGGTCGGGGCCATCCGGCCGAAGAACCCGCCCCCGCCCAAGCCTCCATCGCCCATACTCATGGCCCGGTCTCCGTGTGAGAGTTCGATCGTCCGCGTCGGCCCCGGGCTTCACCGGCTTTTGGCGATCCGGCCTTCGTCGAAGGCCCGCTTCGCGGCGACCGCCTTAGGTGCCCACTCCCGCAAGTTCCGCGCCCGGTGCTCGTCGCTCGGGTGATCGGAGAGGAACTCGGGCGGCGCGCCCCCGTGCGAAGCCTGCATCCGCTCCCAAAACGCCGCCGCCTGATCCGGGTCGTAGCCGGCGAACGCCATGATGAAGACCCCGACGTGATCGGCCTCCGATTCCTGCATCCGGCTGTAGGAGAGGCGGCCGAACACATTTCCGCCCCGCTGTTCCCGGGCGAGTCGCTCGCTGCTGTGGTGCGCCAGCGCGTGGGCCATCTCGTGGGCCAAGACCGCGGCCAGGGCATCATCCCGATTCCCGATCATCGGCAGGATCCCCGTGAAGACGAAGATGCGCCCCGCCGGCAGGCAGAAGGCGTTGACCTGCTTCTCGCGGATGACCCGCGTCTCCCATTCGAAACGGTAGCCCCGGACCCGCAGCCCGATCTCCCGCTGGAGGGGTTCGATCTCGGCGGCTGCGATGAGCTTGTCCGCCACGCGGCGCACGCGCACGCTTTCGGGACTGTTCGCCGGGAGCACGCGATCGCCGTATTCGTCCATCACCTCGCGATAGGATTGCCGGCCGACCGCCAGTTCCTCCGTGGGGCTCAGAGCCAAGGGTTGCTCGCGCCCTCCCGGTCCCCGACCCCCGTCGCCGGAGCGGGCGCATCCGCCGAGTAATCCCACCGCAGTGACAACGACGGTCAGAAATACGTGTCGCGTCGGTGAATGGGCGTGCGTACTGCGGAGAACTCGGGCTCTCATTAGGGTCGCTCAAAGGAGGAGAAGCGAATCTCTCGTGGACTCTGCGGCGAAAAGCAATTTTCGATCCGGATGCGAGTCTCCTGAAAGGTGGGAAGCTCTGACGTTTTAATCGGTGACCGAGGATTTGCTCGGCGAGTGAAGAATCGCAGCGCACGGGTGATTTTTGCCGCGTGTCTTCGGTCGAAGTCGCGATGCTACGGCGGATTCCGCTCGCCGCTGTGGAGGACGCGCGAGCTGACGGTGCTGCTGCAGTCGAGTGCCAGAACCCGACCACCTCTGTATTGCTTCGAGTCCGACTCGCCCGTCAGCCCGACCGCATGATTCCGTCGCCCGCATGACGGTGTTCGGGGTGGGTCGTGCCCGCGGTACTCGACTCGCAGGCGTGGCTGGCGACGATCCGATCCAGCCGCTCGACCGCTTCGGCGAGGGACTGCCGCACCTCGGGATCAAGCTCGGCATCCGACCGGCCCCGCAATAGTTCGAGGATCGCCCCCGTCGCCGGGCCGACTGCGTCCAGCAGTTCGGTCGCCGCCTTGCGAACCCCCGCCGCGGGTGCCGAGATCGCGTCGGTCAGTGTGACCGTTAGGATCCGAACCGAGAATCAACGAATTACGTGCCGCGATTCGGGAGCCGATCGATGCGGCACGCTGATACTTTCTCAACTGACCGCAGATTTTCGGAGGGTGACCTGCTCGACTTCGCCGCGTTGGACTCCGCCCGCGACTCGATGGTTCAGTACTATCGTCCCCGCTGCCGGGCCGCGAC
>JAYVTJ010000525.1:0-5010 GCA_043774415.1 Fimbriiglobus sp.
CCTCGATGGAGGACGCTGGCCCCTTCGGGGCGGATGAAATTGTTCCCAAGGCTCCCGCCCTGGGCTGAGAACGCCGGCTCCGTTGGGGCGAGGAATTGATCCCTTACGGATTCGAGAAGGGCCGATTCGCGGCCGCCGGAAGCAGAGCTGCGGCCGGTGTCACCGCAGTCGGCGTACTGCTGCGGAACAGCGGCGATGTGTTACCCGCGTAGTGCATGCCGCTCTCACTTTTCGCCGTTCCATTTCCATCCAACGCCAGCACTCCCATCATCCGCCGCATCAGCGATTTCCGTTCGCTTCCAGCAGAGTCGGTCGAGGTCATCGGCTGAGGCTCGTAGCCCGGCCGGGCGATCACCATTCCGGTGGCGGGCGTCGCACAGGTCGGGGCACATCCCGCCGCTTCGCGACCGCAGTAGCGGTTCCGGCACGAATTGCAGTCGAGCGGACCGCCCGCGCCGATCGGCGCGGGCGTGTTCGGGAAGTACGTCCGCAGCGGGGCGTGATAGGGGTAGAGAACGTGGCTCGCGTGGTTTGGCTCGCAGACGCGGAAGGTCAACCAATTCCAGAGGCGCAGGCCGCACCCGCCGCGCGGAGCGGAGCAACTCGGTGACCCGGCCGCACAGGACTGCGGATCGGCACAGGTCGCGCCCCAGTTCGTCGGATGGTTCATCATCCCCATCGGCGCCGTCGCGGGCAGGGCCGACTGCACGACGCTCGGCAGCGGTCGGGACAAGTCCTGAGCCGTGGCGAAGGTCGCCGCGGCGAACATCGAAAGAAGGGCGAGCATCGATTTCATCGGGCAACTCCGGGGATCGGCGACCGCGCCGCACCACCGGTATCGGCGTCGGAATCGCGATCATCGGAAGAGAGTCGCGCGGCGAATGGGCGAAGGGCATCGCGCGGAGTCGGACAACCCGCAAAGCTTCCCCAGTTACCCGTCCGACTCGTCGGCCAGATCGAGAATCGTCGGCTGATGCACACGGTTCGGCCGGATCGGTCGGCGCGCCGAAGTGTCCCGAGGGGCCCGCGGTTCGACCGTGATGGTCGGTGTCGGTCCGGTTTGGGTCGCCGCGTGGATCTGCGAATCGGGGGCTGCGGCCCGCGCCGCAGTCAGCGCCAGTTCCGGCGTGTTGCACTCGCGGCTGAGATGGAGCGCAATCACCGCTTGGATTTCCCCGGCCTCGACCCACGCTTTCAGCACGTCCCCGGCTTGATCGTTCGAGAGGTGGCCGAGATCGGAGAGCACGCGCTGCACGAGGTGA
The DNA here is from genome assembly GCA_043774415.1 of Fimbriiglobus sp. Lineage (GTDB taxonomy): Bacteria > Planctomycetota > Planctomycetia > Gemmatales > Gemmataceae > JALHQU01. The sequence goes on from JAYVTJ010000525.1 coordinate 1,263, forward strand.
CGCGGCCGCCGGCTCGCCCGTTCCAACTTCACGCAGTGGTTGAACTCGAGAGCCAGCACATCGACACCGCGGAAGCGCTCGAGGAGTTCGTCGGGGACGCTACCGAGATCGGACGCGTGGCCGTAGCTCCAGGTGCGACCATCGGGAAGGATCCGGCCGATGCGGAAGGCGAACGTCGGCGCCGAATCGTGCGGCACTTCCACCGGTTGCACGCGCAGGATGCCGCCGAGGCTGAAGGGGTTCGCACCGTAGTCGTGGACGAGCGCCGCCTTTTTCAGTGAGAGATATTCGTCGCAAGCGCTGAGGCTGTCGTGCTGGAGGGCATGGGCGATGAGCGGGAGTTTCAGCCGGCGGAGGTGTTCGAGCGTGAAGCGGTTCCAGTGGTCGCCGTGGGTGTGGGTGAGGAGCACGGCGTTCACGTTCGCCCAGCTCAGCCCGACGCTCTGGAGGCGCTGTCCGAGGTCGCGCGGGGCGAAGCCGCAGTCGATGAGGAGTCCGCGCCCTTCCGCCTGCACGAGCGTGGCGTTGCCCGAACTCCCGCTGCCGAGAACCGTGATCCGTGCGGCCATGCTTCTATCATAACGAAATTGCCGCGCCGTCGAGATCTGTTCCGGTCAGGCGCGGTGTTCGTAATCGGTGAGCGTCCGGGGTGCGACGGATGCCCGCAATGCGTTGAGCACCGCCAAAACATCGATGACCTCTTGGGCGATAGCCCCCGCCACCGGCGGCAGATAGCCCGCGGCGGCGACGGACATCCCGATGATGCTCAGGGCCATCCCGCCGATGGCGCTCTGGAGTGCGATCGACCGCATCCGCCGGCCGATGTGCAGCAGTTCGTCCACGCGCTCCAGAGAGCTTTCCAAGATGACGGCCCCCGCCGCTTCGGCCGTCACGTCGCTCGCCTGACCGAAGGCGATCCCCACCGTCGCCGCGGTGAGGGCCGGGGCATCGTTGATCCCATCTCCCAGGTAAACCGTGTTGGCCCGCTCCGACTCGTTCCGCACGAGTGCGAGCTTCTGCTCCGGGCTTTGGCCTGCGTAGACTTCCGTGATGCCGACTTTTCCCGCGAGGTAGCGGACTTCGGTTTCGCGGTCGCCGGAAACAAGCAGGATGCGGTCGAAGCCGTGCTTCGGCTTCAGATGGCGGACGAACGATTTCCCTTCCGCACGCGGTTCGTCGCGGAAGCGGAAGGTCGCCGCGTAGCGATCGTCGATGAGCACCACGCACTCCAACCCACCCGCCAGCGGCGGGAGTTGGGTGGCGGAAGCGGCGGACTGCGCCGCCAACTTCTTGCGGCTGGTCACTTGAACCTTGCGCCCGCCGATGACGCCGCGCAGCCCTTCGCCGGGGCGCTCGCTCACCGCGGCGGCTTCGACGGTGGGCAGTTTCGCCTGCTCCGCGGCCCGGATCATCGCCGAGGCGAGCGGGTGGCGCGAATAGACTTCGAGGCTCGCCACGGCCGCGAGGGTCTCCTCTCGCGTGAATCCTTCGGCGGGCAAAATCTCGGTGACCTTCGGCTCCCCGTAGGTGAGCGTGCCCGTCTTGTCGAAGATCGCGATCCGGCAGGTGTCGATCTTCTCGAGAACCGCCGGATCTTTGATGATGATCCCGCGCCGCGCGGCCAGCGACACCGAACCGATGATCGCCACGGGAATTGCAATGAGGAGAGGGCAGGGGGTCGCGACCACGAGGACGCCGAGGAAGCGCGACGGATCGCCGCCGATCGCCCACGCGGCGAGAGCGATGGCGATAGCGAGTGGCGTGTACACGGCGCCGATTTGATCGCCGAGGCGACGGAGTCGGGGGCGGCGCTGGTCCGAGTCGCGCATGACCTGCATGATCTTCGCATAGCGCGAATCGGTGGCGGTCTTCTCCGCGCGGATCGTCAGCGCGCCGTCGCCGTTGATGGCGCCGGAGAGCACCGCGGACCCCGGGGCTTTGGGCAGCAGGTACGGTTCGCCCGTGAGGTACGATTCGTTCATGGTGCTCCGGCCTTCGAGCACGACGCCGTCCACGGGGCAGGTCTCGTGCGGGAAGACGACGAGCGCATCGCCCGCGGCGACCTCGGCGAGCGGGACGTCGCCGACTTCCCCGTCCGTCTTGCGGTGCGCGCTCGCGGGCAATCGTTTGGCGAGGGCCTCCAGCGCGAAGGAGGCCCGGCGCACCGCGTACGCTTCCAGCGCCTGCCCGCCGGAGAGCATGAGGACGACCAGCGTGCCCGCGAGGTATTCCCCGAGGATCACCGAAGTGACGATCGAGATCCCCGCGAGGAGGTCGGCGCTGAACTCGAGGCGCGCCAGGTGAATCAGCAACCCGAACAGCAGGGGCAGGCCGCCGGCGAGTGCGAAAAAGAGCGGGATGGCCGGGGTGGGAACACCGGACAGTTCGCCGGTCGTTTCGATGCCGAAGCGAAGAATCAAGTGGAGGCCGATGGCGAGGATTGCGACCGCCGCGATGGCGGTTTCTTTCGTCCGGAGGATCGCGATCAGGGTCGATGACGGGCGATTCATTCGGGAGGCTCGGCACGATCCGGGTGTAGTCGTTAACCTACTGGAGTGTGACCCGGCTCCACCCGATTGCTCACGCCGCCCGGGCCGACCGTTCGACGGGCGCCGGCAGTTGCGGGCAGCGCGCCTGCAGCCAGCGCTCGACATCCGCCCGCGGCAGCACCTCCAGCACGTCGGCCCGTGCGGCGATCCGGGAGAACCGGCGCTTCACCTCCCACGCCTTCGGGAGCACGGGTTCGCCGATGAGAAGGATGCGTTCGCCGTGCTCACTCGGGACGCTTCCGAGAAGCTCGTGACCCCAGTACCAGCGATCCGACCCCGCGAATCCATCGGGGAGGGTGCCGTCGGCCCGCAGCGCTTCGGGGCGGTAAAACTGGAAGCGCACCTCCGCCTCGATGCTTTCGGTCCCCGCACGCCGGCCGCTTCGATATCCGCGCGCGGGGTCGCCGGTGAGACTCTCGGCGAGGAGCACGTGGAGCTGCGCGATGTCCGCGACCCCTTCGAGGGTCACGCGGTAACCCGCTCGCGCCGACGGGTGGACGACGAGCCAGACTTCTTCTTCGGGAAGGGCCAGCACACCCGCCAACTCCGCCGCCTGCGGAACTTTCGCCGCCGCCGAGCGCAGACCGGGTACGGCCCGCGCCATCCGGCGGACGTCGAGCGATTCCGCGAGCAGCGCGAGCGCATCGTCGAGGAGATCCGGCAGCCGATGCCACGCGTCGGCGAGCTTCGGCAGCGCGTTCGCCAGCAGGCTCACGTAGGGCTGCGGGAACTCCTGCTGCGGATCCTGCTTCGCCCGCCATTCGCGCTGGGCGGTAGCATCCGCGAAGAAGAGTTTCGGCACGCCCCATTTGCGGTGGTGCCGGGTGGCGCGCTCCTCCATCGTCCGGCATTCGCCGAGCAACTCGCCGACGCTCTTCAGAGTCTCGGTCAAGCGGAGGAAGAGCGGTCGGGCGGAAAAGGCCAGATCGCGATGGACATTCGGACTCGAGATCGGGGTATCGTCGGCCGCGGTGCGGATCGACTGCGGGGAAAAGAGACCGATGGCCATCGCGGCGCCCTCCTTGGCGTTTGGCCGATTAGCGCAAGTTCGACGGCGGAGTGCAAGGCGAAGTGAGCCGGGGCGCCGACAGCCGACAAGGGTGCGCCAATCCTTTCTGGCATCGGAGAGATCTCGGGAAATGCCGCAAGTCGTTGGCGGGCCTGGCACGTACCGAAAATCGGGGCGTGATTCCGATCGG
>JAYVTJ010000526.1:0-2231 GCA_043774415.1 Fimbriiglobus sp.
CGGACGATTGACTGGCCCGCCGTCTGGGTGGTACCGCTGATCGGCAGTTCCTTTGCCGCGCTGTTGTTCCTGATCTTCTTCCGCACGCCGGTGAAGCCCGCAGTGCATTCCGGGTGAACTCGGCTTGGGACACTTTCAATTCCATTGTGTCGGACTGACGAGATGGACTCTTATTTTTCGGCGTTCAGGAACACGTCCATTTGCTGGCCGACGTAGAGCGACTGCCCCTTCGCGTCGATGGAATAGATCACCTGGAGCACGCGGGTGTCGACGCGTTCGGTGTTCGCGCCGGTCAGCGAGCGCTTCGGAATCACATACGGTTCGACCCGCACGAACGTCAGCGGGAACTCGGCGTCCGGATTGCCGCGGGCCTTGGCGACGCCGACCAGTTCCGTCCGGAAGCGGACGATGTCGTTCTCGTCGATGTCGGCCCGGACGTGCAGCTTGCCGACGTACCCGAGCACGATGAGCGCCTGCCCGGCCGCTGTGCCGACGTACTCCCCCGGCCGGATGCTCACCTGCAGCACCTTGTACTTGACCCCGCCGTCGTCGGGGAGTTCGGTGCCGTTCGGCCCGGCCTTCCACCGGGCGTGCGGGGCTTTGGCGGTCAGCCGGGCGAGCTCGACTTCCGTCTGTGCCCGCTGGGCGATGGTCTGCGCGAGCGTCGCTCCCGCGATGTCGAGATCGAGCTTCCAGGTGCCGGCGTTCCAGAGTTCGAAGTCCCCCTTGACCCGCGCCAATTGGGCTTTGCCGAGTTCCACGGCCATCACGCGCCGGTCGAGTTCTTCCTCGGAGACGGCGCTGCCCGTGAGGCGCTTCATGCGCGTGAGCTGCTGCACCTGATCGCGGAGGTTCACATCGGCTTCGAGGACTTTCGCGTCGTAGATCGGGCGCTCTTCGCGGCGCGGGGCATCCTTCAACTTCTTCAGCGCGGCCTCGGCGTTCGCCTGCATGCTCTTCCGCACTTCGAGTTCGGCGCGCTGGGCCCGGTCGTCGAGTTCGAAGAGCGGTTGATCGGGCGTGACGAGTTCGCCGACCTTCACGAAAACCTTGGACACGATCCCCGGAACGTGCGAGCCGACGGCGATGTTTTCGGTCTCCGGTTCGACGATCCCCGCCCCCGCGAGCTGCTTCAAGTACGGCGACTTCGTCGGCTCGATGGCGGGCGTCACCGGCGCCGGCTTCTGCTGCGATTTGGTCATCTGCAGCACGGCGAAGGCCAGCGTGGCCACGGCCATCGCCGGAAGGATGTAGCGCGTGAACATGGCGGAGAACCTCGCTTGGCAAATGTTCAGATTCTTTCTGGCTCCCCCTCTCCGCTTCGGAAAGGGGGGCCGGGGGGTGAGGTCTCCCCGCATGATGTTGAAAGCCGTTCCATTTCCGGCGGCCAGACCTCACCCCCTAACCCCCTCTCCGAAGCGGAGAGGGGGGGACAGGAGCTGAGGTCGCCCGGTTCAATTCCACCTTCTCGATGCCGCCGTCGTTCATCGACACGATGCGATCCCCGAAATCGTAGACCCGGCTGTCGTGCGTCACGACGATCACGGCCCGGTCGGACTGCACCGCGACCTGCCGAATCAGGCCCATCACCGTGCGACCGGACGCCGCATCGAGCGCGGCCGTGGGCTCGTCGCAGACGAGCATTTTCGGTTCGTGAACCAACGCACGGGCGATGGCGACGCGCTGCTGCTGGCCGCCCGAAAGCTGGTTGCCGTACGACTTCATCCGGTTGCCGAGGCCGACGAGATCCATGAGGTACGCCGCCTTTTCGAGGGCCTTGCGCCGGTTCCACCCCGCGATCAGCAGCGGCACGCAGGCGTTCTCCACGGCGTTCAGCGACGGGATCAGGTTGTACTGCTGGAAGATGAAGCCGATGTTGTCGCCGCGGAAGTTCACCTTGCGCGTGCCGCGCATCGCCGTGAGGTTCTGCCCGAGAACTTCGACTTCCCCGGCCGTCGGATCGAGCAGCCCCGCGACGATCGAGATCAGCGTCGTCTTGCCGCACCCCGATTGCCCGACGAGCAGCACGAGTTCGCCGTACGGGAGGTCGAGCGTGACATCGCGGAGCGCGAAGGTCTTGGCATCGCCGGTGCCGAAGGACTTGGTGACGTTCTTGAGGCGCACGCTCTTCGACGCGGAGACCTCACCCCCCAGCCCCCTCTCCGAAGCGGAGAGGGGGGGCAAGAGGTCGCTTGTCCGGTTCCCCCTCTCCGCTTCGGAGAGGGGGCTGG
>JAYVTJ010000527.1:0-1576 GCA_043774415.1 Fimbriiglobus sp.
GACTTCGACTCTTTGGCGGCCGCCTCGTAATTGGTCGAATCGATCCGCGCCAGCACCGTCCCCTTCGGGTACTGCTTCCCTTCGACGAAGTTGTGCTCGATGAGCTGGCCGCCGACGTCGATGGGGCTGACGGCGATCTGCTGAGCGGGGATGAGGTAGCCCTTCACCGGCGCGATCGCGATCCCGGCCGACGAGCCGCCGGTCGTCGGGGAACCGGTCGAGGTCGGCGCGGCCACCGGTCCGCCGTCGTCGTCCCGCGATCCGAGCTTGTACGAGCGCAGCCCGACGCCGGCCCAGGCGAGGGCGAGCACGCCGCAGAGGATCCACGGCAGCCACGAGACACCGGCGAGGAACGACTTGCCCCGCGCCGCCGGCGCGCCGATGCGGAGTTTCTGGACGCGCGCTTTCATCTCGTTCGATTCGGTGACCGGGGCGCGCTTCGCGGCGGGAACCGGAGTCAGCGTCACCGGGTCGGCGGTCTCGTTCATCGGTCGTCCTCGGGCGGTACGGCGGGTCATTCGCCCGCGGTCGAGGTGGATTTGCGCCGGACGTCACCCGCTGATGATTAGACCGAACGCGGAGGGGTCGTCAACCCCGCGCCGGGCAGTCAATCTTCCGAATTCCTCCGGATGCCCGATTTGCCGAACCCGCGGAATCGCATTCAACCGGTGCGACCGGGAGAGCCGATACATCGGGAAGAGTTTCACTCCGGCGATCGGATGGCCCATGTCGGCGACGTGGCGAACTTGGCTGATTTGCGGAGGCGTCGCGCTGGCGGGGTGCCGGGCGCCGACCGTCCGCATCACCGCGCCGCCGCAGACCCAAATCGGCCCGTCGGTCGCGAACGAACTCCCCGCCGCGCAAGCCACGCCCCTCGAACCCGATTCCGCGAAGCTCCCGCTCGTCGAACCGCAGAGCGCCGGGGCGATGCCCGCGATCACGCCGCGCATGCCCCTGACGGAAGCGACCGTGGCGAAGCTCGCCTCCGAGCGGGCGGCGCTGCCGACCGTCCTCCAGCGCGAGAGCGAAATCCCGCGCATCCTGTCGCTGACCCCGGCCGTGCCCACCGGCGACGACGGCGCCCTCCTCCGCGATGTGCGGGCGCTCTTCGCGACCGATTCCCGCAACCGCGCCGCCGGGGAGGCGCTCGATCAGTTCTACCGGCTGGCCGATGCCGAAGGTCGCCTCGACCTGCTGCGGCTCTCCATCGACCGGCTCGATTTCCTCCGCGAGGCGGCCAAGAAGGCCAAGGCCGAGGGCGCCCGCCTGCCCATCGAACTCGAAGACCTCGATGCCCAGCGGGCGAATTTGCTCTCGATCCTCGGACAGGCCGAACTCGGCTCGAAGCTCTTGGACATCGACCTCAAGCGGCGCATGGGTCTGAGTTCGCAGAAGCCCGAGCGCCTCGTTCCCGCCGGCGACTTCGACGTGCCCGGCGATCTGCTCGATGCGGAAGTCCACGCGAAGTTCGCCCTGGAGAACCGGGCCGATCTGCAAGCCCTCCGCACCGCCTATCTCCGGCTGACGCCCGAGACGCTGCCGAGCGTGCAGCAGTATCTGCGCGGCGTGCCGGGTG
>JAYVTJ010000528.1:0-8948 GCA_043774415.1 Fimbriiglobus sp.
GACCCTTTCAGGGTCGAAGACGTCTCCGATACCGACCCAGGGTGCGCCCGAAGCGGGCGACCCTGGGCTGTGCTGTCCAACCCCTTCGGGGTAAAGACGGCCAAGCGTTGGGCAACGGGGAAAGCATTGCCAATTCGGGTTCCCCCTCTCCGCTTCGGAGAGGGGGTGAGGTCTGTGGACTGGGATAAAATATGTTCGGTCGATGCTCAGTTGCCTCAGAGGATTTACCGTGGACGAAGCGGGATGGATCACTCACTGGCGCGACGTATATTCTGGATTGCTCTTATTAGGAGATTCCGGAGAGCGTCGTCGGGCAAAACCGACCAGTGATCATTTGGATCGTTTGGAGGGTGTATTTGGTTGCCGTCTCCCAGCCAGCTACCGCGCATTTGTCCAAGTTCTTGGCCCCGGCCACCTCGCCGTGAGCTTCACCATCTTTGCTCCAGGGTACCGCGGGGCGGGAGTCGTCGATTTCTTGAGTAATAATAAATGGCAAAAGCACATCAGTGCCGAACGAGATGATCTTACGTTGACAAGCCGCCTCATTGCGTTCGCAAGCTTCCTCGGCGATTATCAACCGTTCTGTTGGGATACCAGTGAGGTGACAGATTCGATCGCTCACGAATACCGGATTGTCCATCTGCCGAGGGATGCAGACGCTCCGCCACTTCGAGTCGCAGATTCATTTGGATCATTTATCGAGGAACATTGTCTGGGCGGAGGCTTCTGGCGACTGCTTGGATATGAGGAGGAGCAAACGGCCGTCGATGAGGAGACGGGGGAGCCACGTTCCATTCGCTTTTTTGACCCTGTAGGCCGAGCACCGAATTCGCGACTATAAGCGGATTGGTTAGTGGTTGAAGAAGACCGAAGCACTTTGAATGAGCTCTGCCACTCCTCTCTTTTCCCTTGCTCCCCTGTCACCGAGGGGAAACCCGTCGTGATCCCGAAGGATACGCAGCTGCCACTCCTCTCTTTTCCCTTGCTCCCCTGTCACCGGCAGGGTAAACTTCACTCATGGAATTCCACCCGATTCCTCCCGCCTGCACTCATCGCCTCCCGAGCCGACCCATGACCCGTTCCCGCCGCGAATTCCTCCGCGATCTGGGCGTCGGCGCCGCCGCGATCCCCTTCGTGCTGAACCTCCCCAGCCTCGGCTTCGCCAACCAGACCGCGCGGAAGCAGCGGCTGATCGTTATGTTCAGCCCCAATGGCATCGTGCCCAAAACCTTCTGGCCCGACGAACAGGGGGACAAGTTCACCCTCAAGGAGAGCCTCAAGCCGCTGGAGCCGTTCCAGAAGCAGACGCTCATTCTGCGCGGCGTCGGCGACAAAGTGCGCGGCGACGGCGACAGCCACATGCGCGGCATCGGCTGTTTGCTCACGGGCATCGAACTCTTCCCCGGCAACATCCAGGGCGGTTCGGACACCCCCGCGGGTTGGGCCAGCGGGCACTCCATCGATCAGGAAATCAAGAACCACCTCCAGAAGAACGACGCCACGAAGACGCGCTTCGGCTCGCTGGAACTCGGCGTACTCGTGCCCGAGCGGGCCGACACCTGGACGCGCATGAGCTACAGTGCGGCCAACAAGCCGATCACGCCGATCAACGATCCTTATCAGGTGTTCAACAAACTGTACGGCCAGTCGAAGGACCGCGAAGCTCTGCGGAGCATTCTGGACGACGTGCAGGCCGACCTCAAGAAGGTCGGGAGCGCCGTCAGCACCGAAGACAAGAAGTTGCTCGACGAGCACGCGAACTTCGTCCGCGAGATGGAACTCGAGCTGAAGGCGTCGGCCGCGGCGAAGGACATGGGCCACAAGCTCCCGGAACTCGAAGCGGGCGTGAAGGCGCAGAACGACAATATTCCGAAGCTCTCGAAGATGCAGATCGACCTGCTCGTGAACAGCTTCGCCGGAGACTTCGCCCGCGTGGCGACGCTGCAGTACACGAACTCCGTCGGCGGGGCGAAGATGAAGTGGCTCGGCGTGGACGAAGGGCACCACGAACTCTCGCACGAACCGGACAGCAACGCCAAGGCCCAAGAGAAGCTCACGAAGATCAACGCCTGGTTCTGCGAGCAGATGGCCTACCTCGCGAAGAAGCTCTCCGACACCCCCGAGCCGGGCGGCGGCGGAACGCTACTCGACAACACGACCATCGTCTGGACCAACGAACTCGGGCAAGGGAACTCCCACACGCTCGACAACATTCCGTTCGTGCTCGTCGGCGGCGGGTTGAACTTCAAGTTGGGCCAGTCGATCAAGCACGCGAAGGGGGTGCCGCACAACCGACTGCTGCTCAGTTTGGCCCACGGCTTCGGGCACAATATCAAGACGTTCGGCAACAAGGATTTCTGCGGAGCGGGACCATTGGCGCTGAGTTAGATTTGACGTCCGCCCGACGGCGGGTCTCGATGACTCGACCACGCCCTACGACGATCGGCCTCCCCCCATGACGCGTTCCCGCCGCGAGTTCCTCCGCGATCTGGGCGTCGGCGCCGCCGCGATGCCCTTCGTGCTCAACCTCCCCAGCCTTGGCTTCGCCAATCAGACCGTGCGGAAGCAGAGGCTCATCGTCATGTTCAGCCCGAATGGCGTCGTGCCGAAGACTTTCTGGCCGGATGAAGTCGGCGCCAAGTTCGTCTTCAAAGAGAGCCTCAAGCCGCTCGAACCCTTCCAGAAGCAGACGCTCGTTCTCCGGGGCATCGGCGAGCATGTGCGCGGCGACGGCTGCGCCCACCTCCGCGGCATCGGCTGTTTGCTCACCGGCATCGAACTCTTCCCCGGCAATTTGCAGGGCGGCTCCGAAACCCCGGCCGGCTGGTCGAGCGGACACTCGCTCGATCAGGAACTCAAAACGTTCCTTCAGAAGAACCCCGCGACGAAGACGCGATTCGGCTCGCTCGAACTCGGCGTGCTCGTGCCCGACCGCGCCGACACCTTCACGCGGATGAGCTACACCGGGGCTAACAAACCCGTGACGCCGATCTCCGATCCGTACCAGCTCTTCAACAAGCTCTACGGCAAATCGAAGGACCGCGAAGTTTTGCGCAGCATCCTCGACGACGTCCGCGCCGATCTGAAGAAGGTCGGCAGCGCTGTCAGTGCGGAGGACAAGCGCTTGCTCGACGAGCACGCCGAGTTCGTCCGCGAGATGGAAGTGGATCTGAAAGCGGACGCCGGTGCGAAAGCGCCGGCCCACCCGGTGCCGGAGCCGGAAGCGGGGGTGAAGGCGCAGAACGACAGCATGCCGAAGCTCTCGAAGATGACGATCGACCTGCTCGTGAACAGCTTCGCGTCGGACTTCGCCCGCGTGGCCACCCTGCAGTTTGCGAGCGCGGTCGCCGATACGACCATGAAGTGGATCGGCGTTCCGGAGAGCCACCACGAACTCTCGCACGAGCCGGACAGCAACGCGAAGGCGCAGGAGAAGCTCACGAAGATCAACGCGTGGTACTGCGAGCAACTGGCCTACCTCGCGAAGAAACTCGCCGACACACCCGAGCCGGGCGGCGGCGGGACTCTGCTCGACAACACGACCATCGTTTGGACGAACGAACTCGGGCAGGGGAACATCCACACGCTCGAGGATATTCCGTACGTCCTCGTCGGCGGCGGGTTGAACTTCAAGTTGGGGCAGTCGATCAAGTTCTCGAAGGCCGTGCCGCACAACCGCCTGCTGCTGAGCTTGGCCCACGGGTTCGGGCACACGATCAAGACATTCGGCAACAAAGATTACTGCGCGGCCGGGCCGCTGGGGCTGACGTGAGACCGCCGGCACGCCGGGTGCTCCGGGCGATCTTGAAGTGGCTGCTCGCACTGCTCTTCATCGCGGGCGGGATCAACCACTTCTCGAATCCGGATCCGTACGTCGCAATCATGCCGCCGTATCTGCCGGCGCCACTGGTACTCGTATATGTCAGCGGCGCGGCCGAAGTGCTCCTCGGAATACTGCTGCTCGTTCCGCGATTCCAGAGACTCGCTGCCTGGGGACTGATTTTGCTGCTAGTCGCCGTCTTCCCGGCGAACCTCCACATGGCGATTCACCCGGAACTCTTCCCGGAGATCCCGCCCGCGGCGCTCTGGCTCCGTCTGCCGCTGCAAGGCGTTCTGATCGCTTGGGCTTATCTGTTCGCGCGGCGCCCCGAGACCCGCTAAACTATCCAGATGATTTTGAGCGATCGCCTCCTTAATGACTTTCCCTCCGACGTCCGCAGCCGTGGACGGGCTTACTTCAATGCCGGCCGCGTGAAATTGGAGTCCGTTCAGCCGACCGAAGTCACCGCGACCGTGCGCGGGTCGTCCCGCTATATTGTCGATCTCGAAGTCTACAATGGCACCATCATCGCCGGCTGCGACTGCCCGTACGGCGCGGCGTGCAAGCATATCTGGGCGACGATCCTCGCGGCGGAACCCAAGGGCTTCGGCCGCATGGCCGCCGAGGCCGGAGAACTCCGGCTCGTGTGGGACGGGGACGATGGTCGAGACGCTGACGGTGACTACCATCCGCCGCCGCGCCCCGCGCCGGCGCCCAAACGCGAAACTTGGAAGGATCAGTTCGATGCGCTCCGCCGGGAGGTCGCTCCGACGGTCACATCGAACGCTCGGGCGGTAATGCGTCCGGCGGATCGGCAGTTGGTCTTCCTCGTCGATCTCCAAGCGAGCGAATCGTACAAGAAACTCACGATCGATCTGAACTGCCGGGAGAGGAAGGTCGACGGCGATTGGAGCAAACCGCAACCGAAGAATGTATCCGCAGAGTCCATCGCCCAATGGGCCGATCTGCTCGAGCGCCGGATCTGCGCGCTGCTCTCCGGCGCCGACCGCACCGAGCGGTATTCGTACGGGTACGGCCACGGCTACAGCTCCGGTTCCGCCACACCCAGCTACCGAATCGCGGGCCCCGTCCTCGACACCGTCCTGCCCCTGCTCGCCGAGACTGGCCGGATCTTTCTCCGCCGTCCCGCGCAGCCGGCAGCTCCGCTTGAAGAACTCACCCCCGATCTCGATACGCCGTGGGTGCTGAGCATCGGTGTCAAGCCCGGCGCCAAATCGAAGCAGTGGGTTCTCGGCGGGAGTCTGCGCCGCGGCGGCGAGTCGATGCCGCTGGCGGAGCCGGCGCTGATCATCCCCGGCGTCGTCATCTGGAACGGGCGACTCGGCCGCTTCGACGACGCCGGAGCTTTCACCTGGGTCACCTCGCTGCGCCGCATCGGACACATCGCCGTCCCCGCGGCGAGCGCCGATCAACTGATCGGCGAGTTGTACCAGTTCCCGCAGCTACCGGACTTGGAACTCCCCGAGGAACTTCGCTATGCGGAAGTGACGGTGCCGCCAAAGCCCCGGCTCGCGGTGAAAGCGGCGAAGGGTGCGTACGACGCACCGATGCTCCGGGCCGAACTCTCGTTCGACTACGACGGGGCACTCGTGCCGCACCATCCGCTCGGACGGGGAACCTTGGATGCCGCGAAGCGGCGGTTCCTCCTGCGCGACACCGCCGCGGAATCGGCGGCACTCTCCGTAGTCATCCGTATCGGCGCGCGCTTCGCGTGGGGGCCGGCCGGCGAAATCCTCGAACTCAAACCGGCGCTGCTGCCGAAGCTCGTCGCGGAACTCGTGCCTGCCGGGTGGAAGGTCGAAGCGGATGGGAAGCTCTACCGCAATGCGGGCGAACTCACTCTCAAAGTCCGCAGCGAACAGGATTGGTTCGACCTCGACGGCGCCGCCGACTTCGGCGGTACTTCGGTGACCTTCCCCAAGTTGCTGGAAGCGCTCCGCCGCGGGCAATCGAGCATCCCTCTCGACGACGGCAGCTTCGGTATGCTGCCCGAGGACTGGCTGAAGAAGTACGGCCTCCTCGCCGCGATGGGCCGCGTGGACGGCGACGCGATCCGCTTCTCGAAGGCGCAGGTCGGCGTGCTCGACGCCCTGCTCGCCTCGCGGCCCGAAGTGACCTTCGACCGGCGGTTCGCCCGGGCCCGCGATCAGCTCCGCAAGTTCACCGGCGTCGCCGCGGCCGACCCGCCGAAAGCCTTCCGGGGCGAACTGCGCGAGTACCAGCGCGAGGGCTTGGGCTGGCTCCGCTTCATCCGCAAGTTCGGCTTCGGCGGCTGCCTGGCGGACGACATGGGCTTGGGCAAAACCGTCCAGGTGCTCGCACTCCTCGCAGGGAAGCGGAACGGACCGGCGCTTGTGGTCGTGCCGAAGTCGCTGATCTTCAACTGGAAGCAGGAGGCGGCGAAGTTCGCTCCGAAGCTGAAGGTCCTCGATCACACCGGCACGGCCCGGGATCGCACCGGCTCGAACTTCGGACAGTTCGATATCGTCCTCACCACCTACGGCACGCTCCGCAACGACGCCGATGCGTTCGCCGCCGTCGAGTTCGACACCTGCGTGCTGGACGAATCGCAGGCCGCGAAGAATGCGGCGACCGAGACGGCCAAGGCGGTGCGCGTCGTGCGCGCCGATCACCGCATCGCCATGAGCGGCACTCCGATCGAGAATCACCTCGGCGAACTCTGGACGCTCTTCGACTTCCTCAACCCCGGCATGCTCGGACGCGGGATGGTCACCGGCGCCCTCGCGGGGTCGATCCGCAACCCGGATGAAGAAACCCGCGCGATGCTGGCGCGGGCGATCCGGCCCTACATCCTCCGGCGGACGAAGGATCAGGTGGCGAAGGATCTGCCGCAGAAGTCGGAGCAGACGGTCTACTGCGATCTCGAACCCGCGCAGCGCCAGCTCTACGACGAACTCCGGGCGCACTACCGGCAGTCGCTGCTGGCCCGCGTCGATTCCGTCGGACTGGCGAAGTCGAAGATCCATGTGCTCGAAGCGCTCCTCCGGCTGCGCCAAGCGGCGTGCCATCCCGGCCTCATCGACCGAGCGCGGAGGGCCGAGACGAGCGCGAAGCTGGAGATCCTGCTGCCGCAGCTCCGCGAACTCGCCGAGAGCGGCTGCAAGGCGCTCGTCTTCTCGCAGTTCACCTCGCTGCTCAGCATCGTCCGCGACCGGCTCGATGCCGACGGGGTGACGTACGAGTATTTGGACGGGAAGACCGTGGATCGGGCGGCGCGCGTGGAGAAGTTCCAGACCGACCCGGAGACCCGCCTCTTCCTCATCAGCCTCAAAGCGGGCGGCGTCGGGCTCAACCTGACGGCGGCGGAATACGTTTTTCTGCTCGATCCGTGGTGGAACCCGGCCGTCGAAGCGCAGGCCATCGACCGCAGCCACCGCATCGGGCAGACGAAGCCGGTCTTCGCCTACCGGCTCATCGCGCGCGGGACGGTCGAGGAGAAAGTGCTGGCTCTCCAGCAGAGCAAGCGCGCCTTGGCCGATTCGATCCTCAGCGGCGACGGCCGGCTCATCACCGATCTGAAGCGCGAGGATTTGGAACTGCTGCTGTCGTGACTACTTCTTCGTCCCGTTGATGCTCTTGAGCGAGGTCTGGATCGTCTTCGCAAGTTTCCCCTTCTTATCGGCATCCTTAGCGGCGGTGCGGAGGTCGTTCACCGAATCCTTCGCCTTGCCGCCGAGAAGTCCGAGTCCTTCAGCCGCGGCGATCTTCACCGATTCCTCCTTATCGCCTTTCAGCAACTTCACGAGCGCCGGCACCGTTCCCGGATCTTCGGAGCCGGCTTGGCCCACGGCCTTCGCCGCCGCGGCGCGGACGCCGGAATCCTTGTCTTCGAGCGCCTTCAACAGCTCCGGGATCGCCGGTTCGACGTAGCTATACTGGATCTGCCCGAGTTCGCCGAGCTTCTCGATCGCGGCGATCTTCACCTTCGTGTCTTTGGTCTTCTTGAGGTCCTCGGTCGCTTTCTTCGCGTCCGATTCCTTGCTCGCCGCGACGATCATCGGCGCGCCGACGCCGATGAAACCGGCCACGAGGAGGAAGAGGACACCCGCTTTGAGGAGGCGATGGATCGGCATGGGAGAAGCTCCGGAGCGGGTATCGGTGGTGGGGGAGAAGGTGCATTCAGCATAGCACAACCGGCAGGAGCTAACCCGTTAGGGGTGTCGCGGTTCCGTTGCTCCGTAGCGGAAGTCGCCAGACTTCCACTTCCGTTCGATGTCGGAAGCAATCGGAACTCTGGCGAGTTCCGCTACGGGCATGCCTCCCTTCCGACGTATCCGGCGGGATTTTCGTTCCGCGAAGCGCCTCGCCGTGGTGGAATAGACTTCCCGCCGAATCCGCTTCTCCGGAGCCGTCCCGATGCTGCGCCTCGCCTGCCTCCTCCTCGTTCTGTCCGCCGGTTCCGCGCTCGCCGAAGATTGGCCCGGCTGGCGCGGCCCGCGCCGCGATGGCACCGCCGACAAATCGGAGTACCCGACGAAGTGGACGGCGAAGGACGGGGTGAAGTGGAAGCAGGCGATCCCCGGCGTCGGGCACTCGTCGCCGGTGGTCGTCGGCGGGAAAGTGTTCCTCACGACTTGCCTCGAAAACGACGGGGACGACAAATCGGCGAAGCCGCGGATGCTGCTCTGCTACGACCGCGCGACCGGCGAGCAGCTCTGGGCGAAGGAGTGCGTATCGGCGCCGCTCGAAGGGAAGCACAAGCTCAACAGCCACGCGTCGAGCACCCCCGTTTCGGACGGCGAGCGAATCTACGTCCCGTTCGCCGAGGGCAGCGACCTCCGCGTTTTCTGCTTCGACCTCGCCGGCAAGAAGCTGTGGGACGCGACCCCCGGCGAGTTCCACTCCGTCCACGGCTTCTGCAGTTCGCCGATGCTCTATAAGGATCTGCTCATCGTCAACGGCGACCAAGACCCGAAGAAGGAGGGCAAGGCGTACATCGTGGCCTTCGACAAACTCACGGGCGAAGAGAAGTGGCGGGTGGACCGCACGAACCGCTTGCGATCGTACTGCCCGCCGGTGCTGATCGAAGTCGATGGCAAACCGCAGATGGTGCTGACGGGCAGCAAGAGCGTGTGCAGCTTCAACC
>JAYVTJ010000529.1:0-3152 GCA_043774415.1 Fimbriiglobus sp.
AACGACGCGGGGGAGAGATTACACCCGGCGCGGACCTTACAAACAACGCGATTCCGGGTCGCCTTGCCCTTCGCGAGGAATCGGCGTACGCCGACGAGAGGCTGTCGGTCGCTTGGAGCGGCCTTCCCACCGCCGGGCGAGGGCGCCGGCCTGCATCTTGAAGAAACACGAGACCGAGGAAGCGATGTTCGAATGCACGCGATCAAAAACTGGGGCCGAACACAAAGAAGGCCGCCGTGCAGGCATCGCCATCCGCAGGTTCTGACGGTTTTGGGGTGCCGTCGGTGCAGCTGAAACGGGGCGATTCGATCGGAAGCGTAAGCGGCACCTCCGGCACGGCAATTGCGATCTTTTCCCAAGACGGTCCGCCGCGTTCTCCATGCGGCAGTCCGTTCAATAAGGAGAGCGTAATGTCCGTCAAGAAAACGATTGATAGCGCAGTGGACGCCGTGCAGGATGCGGCCGGCGCAGCCAAGAAAGCCGTAGTCGGCGGCGCCGAGAAGGCCGGCGATAAAGTGAAAGATGCCGCGTCTAAAACCAAAGAAGTCACACAGGATGCGGCGACTTCGGCCGGTAATGCCGTCAAGAGTGCCGGTCAGAAGATCAAAAATCAAGCGGACTGAGCCTGAACCGGTCGCATGTCTGTATAGCCCTGCCGATAGCGGCGGGGAATTACTATATCGTAAGACTTGCGTACGAACACAGGAATTTTCACAGGTACGCGACATGTCGTATTGGGAATTCCGGTGCGCGTGACGCAGAAATACAGCGCGGCTCCGGAACCGACAGCGTTCACTGCCCTCAGCGCTTGTCTTGAGACTGCGATCCCGATGGCGTGAGCCGGGTAGTTCAGGCTCACGCCCGCGTACGGCCTGCGTCGGGGAGTTAGCGAATAGTCGGTGCGGTCGCCCGGTCGTACCCACCATGGCGGGTGAGAACACCGCGGGGATCATCGGTCCGGTCACCCCGATCCACCGTCACGAGGTACCGACCCGCCTGCACTTCACCCTCGTAGTACTTGGCGTCTTCCTCCGGAATGCCCCAGCCGATGAGCGCGCCGGTGATCCCGGCCGCCGCTGCCCCGCCGACGGCACTGATGAGCGCGGCTGCCAAGGGTCCCACCGCGAGGATCGGCCCGATCACCGGAATCACCCCGAACGAGATGCCCAGCGACACGAGACCAGCCACCCCCGCCCCAGTCGCGACACCAATGGCTGCCCCCTCGGTGGCGTGCGTATCGCCCGCGCCGTCCGTCTTGACCGTTTTCCCGCGCGCATCTTTCGCGACGAGGCCGATCTGATCGTCCCGATAGCCGGACTTCTTCAGATCGGCGATGGCGCGATCCGCCGCTTCGTGGGTGGAGAACACTCCGATTGTCGTCGTACGAACAGTTGCCGTAGCCATTGCCCGACCTCGCCGTGGAGAGGAAAGCGTCCGGTCAACGCGACCGGGACTCGAGCGCGAAAGCGAATGCACAAAATATGCCACATGCAGGTTGGGAATCGCCGGCGACTATCGGCTTCAGTTTTGCCCGTCGGATCGGAGCTTAGGCCCAGCGCGTAACGACGCATGTGGCCTCCCCTTCGCAGCGAGTCGCCCGGATATGCCCGAAGAGAGTTCGGGCAGGGAGGAGGTGCCGTCGAGGATGGACGATGACATGGCACAAGTTTCCCCGTCTGGCCCGCGGCGGATGAATCTGTCGATCGCCAAGCGGCCACAGCGACGTCCACTGGGTGGCGGGATGAACGAGAAAAGCCTCTACCCTGTCAATTGTCCGGTCGCGGGAGAAATGACGCAGGAAAATGGGAATTAGGGTAGATTGGGCCGGAAGGGAATACCGGCCCGACACCACCAGGAGCGTCAACGAATGTACAACGCCAGAGCTTACGCCTGCACCAGCCCGACCGCCGCACTCGCCGGGATCTCGATCCCCCGCCGGGACGTGGCCGAGCGAGACGTGCGGATCGAGATCCTGTTCTGCGGCATCTGCCACTCGGACCTGCACCAGGCGCGTGACGAGTGGCACGACGCCGTCCCGACCACCTACCCGTGCGTCCCGGGCCACGAGATCGTCGGCCGGGTGACGGAGGTCGGCCCCAGCGTCACGAAGTTCAAGGCCGGCGATGTGGTCGGAGTCGGGTGCCTCGTCGGATCCGACCACACGTGCCCCAACTGCACGGGCGGTCTCGAACAGTTCTGCGCGAGCGCCACCTTCACCTACAACTCGCCCGACAAGCACGGCACGGCCCCGGTCACCTACGGTGGCTACTCCGATTCGATCGAGGATGTGGCAGGGGCCGTCAGGGAACTGATCCAACAGGGCAAGATCGAGCACTTCGGGCTTTCCGAAGCCGGCGTGCAGGTGATCCGCCGGGCGCACGCGGTCCAGCCGGTAGCGGCCCTTCAGAGTGAATACTCGCTGTGGTGGCGGGAGCCGGAAGCGGAGATCCTGCCGACGCTGGAGGAGCTGGGGATCGGGTTCGTCCCCTTCAGCCCGCTGGGGAAGGGGTTCCTGACCGGGAAGATCGACGCGAACACGGCGTTCGACCCGACGGACTTCCGGAACACCGTGCCCCGCTTCTCGGAGGAGAACCGAAAGGCGAATCAGGCGGTGGTGGACGTGATTGGAGCCATCGCGGCACGGAAAGGCGTGACGAACGCACAACTCGCCTTGGCGTGGGTGGTCGCGCAGAAGCCCTGGATCGTGCCCATCCCCGGAACCACCAAGCGTCACCGGCTGGAGGAGAACGTCGGGGCTGCCGCCTTCGAACTGACCGCCGCCGACCTACGGGAGATCGGGTCCGCCGCGTCGCAGGTCAGCGTCCAAGGTGAGCGGTACTCCAAGGCGGCGCAAAAGATGATCAACCGGTGAGTTGGCGCTTCTCGCCCGGCGGTTCCGCGTTCGACGGGCTTCTCGACCCTCGCGGGGTCGCCAATGGCGCGACGGCCCAGCCTGCTTTGGCAACCTCGACCGAAGCAGTGTTGCGGATATCAAAAGCGATTCCTACCGATCCCCTGTCCCGACAAGGCAGCGTGATTCGTGGAGGTAGAAGCCTCCTCATCGCCTGTTAACCCGCCAGTCCCCCGTTCGAACTTTCCGGTAAGGCTCCGAGAGGAAACGGGTCGGTAACTCGGAGGGGTGTGTTAACCGG
>JAYVTJ010000530.1:0-4828 GCA_043774415.1 Fimbriiglobus sp.
GGGTGGAGTCTTCGGAACCCGCCGTCTTGCGGACGTGGCGCGGCGGGTTTCGAAGACTCCACCCGCCCTACGACGAACCCCGTTACCGCGCAGTTACAGCCCCGCGGGATCATTGAACCCCTGAAATAAAAGGACAATCTCGCGGGATGTCGGGAACGCGCCGGGGAATTCTCCCGTCGCAGTAGTCAGCCCGCCCCGCTCGCTCGTCTTAATACCGCGAACCGAAAACGACCGCGAATGACCGCGCTCTCCCCGCGACGGATGCCGCCATGATCGCCACGGATACGCCGACCCAAATCGATCGGGATGCCTTCCTGACAGCTCTGCGCGCCGCGGAACTCCTCTCCGACCGGCAATTCGGGCGCGCGCTCCACGAACTTTCCCCCTCGGTCCAATCGGCCCGCGAAGTCGCGGCCCACTTCCGCCGCGGCGAACTCCTCACGCGCTTCCAGACCGACCGACTCCTCGCCGGCCGCACCGACGGCTTCCACATCGGCCCGTACCTCGTCCTCGATTACCTCGGCAAGAGCGCGACCGGCCGCGTCTACAAGGCGCGGCACCGCACCATGAACCGCGTCGTCGCCATCAAGATCCTCTCGATCGACGAGACGGCGACCGAAGCGGTGCGGGACGGCATCCGCGCCGAGGCGCGCTCGGCCGCGCGGCTGGCGCACACGAATATCGTCACGCTGCTCGACGCCAATCAGGTCGGCGAGCGCATGTACTTCGTGAAGGAATACCTCGACGGCGGCGACCTCGCGGCCCTCGTGCGGGCCAAGGGGCCGCTCGGGGTGCGCCGGGCCTGCGAGACCATCCGCCAGGCGGCGCTCGGCCTCCAGCACGCCCACGAGAAAGGGACGGCCCACGGACGGCTCTCGCCCACGGCGATCCTCGTCGGCCGGGCGTGTCTCCGCGGCGCCGACGACAAGCCGCTCGTGAAGGTGTCGGGCTTCGGCCTCCGCCGCCTCGGGGCCGACTGCGAGGAGCCCGACTACGAGTACCGCGCCCCGGAGCAGTTCGCCGACCCCGAACACGCCAGCGCCGCCGCCGACCTCTACTCCCTCGGCTGCATCCTGCACGATGCCCTCGCCGGGATGCCGCCCTTCCCCTCGACCACGCTTGCCGAAGCCCGCGCGCACCACACCCATTCGGTGCCGACGCCGCTCGGGCACCTGCGGCCCGACGTGCCGGCCCCGCTGGCGAACTTCGTGCTGCACCTGCTGGCGAAAGACCCGCTGGCCCGCCCCGCGTCCGCCGAAATCGTCTCGCACTTCCTCGGCATCTACGCCGAGGGGGACGAGTCCGGCGCCGGCCACGAAATCGGGCTGACCCCGCCGCCGCCATCCGGTGCGGCGTCGGTCGTCGGGCGCTCGCTGCTGGGTCTGCTCGCCGATCTTCCGCACGAGCCGATCCTCTTCGACGACGACCTCGCCCCCGCCCCGACGATGGTGATCGAAGCGGTGCCGATCGCGACGCCCTACCCGGCGAAGCGCCCGCTCGCCGCCGAAGTGCCGACCGTGCAAACGGCGGGGGCTTCGGAGCCGACACCGGTGACGATGCCGAAGCGGAAGTCGAAGGCGATCGCGAAGCCGGCCGCGCGGAGGAAGTCGGCCCGGCCGCGCTACGGCGAGCCGCCGCCGTCGAACTGGCTGGCGCTGGGCGCGCTCGTCGTCGGCGTGACGGTCGGCGTGCTGTTCGCCATCTTTTGCCTGCTGAAGATCTACGCCGCGACGAAGGGGTGAGACTGCCCGCGCGGCGGCGAGTTTCCAACTTGCCCGGCCCCCGCCTTCACTCGTCGCAAGTCCTTGCGGCGCCTGATCAACCGACCGGATCGTCGTCGCGGCACCGATTGTTCCAATTCGTCCGGATTGTTCCGGAGCGGGGTGTCACACATTCTGTTGGAACAATCCCGAGTGCCAAAATTCGGAGGCGCACGCGCCGTGGTGATCCGCTGGACGGCCCGCCAGCGATCCGGTATCCCATCCCGGATGAACGACTCGATTGGGTCCCGGGCGAAGCGGGCTTGGGAGTGGTATCTCTCCGATTCGGGGCGCCGGCTCTTCGTCGGCGCGGTCTGGGCCGCGCTCGTCGCAATCACCTTCAGCTATGTCGTGGAATATGCTCGCAACTGGCCCGTCAACGACGAGTGGGCGTTCGTCGGCGACTTCATCGGAGGCGACCGGCAGCGCACCGAGTGGATCTTCGACCGCCACGCCGAGCATCGCTATCCCTTCGCCCGCGCGATCCTCGTCTCGATCGACGAGGTCTGCGGGCACGATTACCGAATCGCGATCGGGGTTCACGCCGCCCTGCTCGCGGCGGCGAGCGGCTTCCTGATCCTCGCGGCCCGGCGGCTGCGCGGCACGACCGAATACACCGACTGCCTCTTCCCGGCCCTGCTGCTGCACCGCGGGCACTGCGAAGACCTGCTGATGGGCTACCAGATCGCCTTCGGCCTCAGCGTCTTCTGCGTCGCCGCGCTCGTGCTGGCCCTCTCCGGTGCCCGGCCGCGACTCTGGTCCGCGGCACTCGCCGTCGTCGGGCTGGCCGGAGGCGGCGGCGCGGGAATCCTGTACGCCATCCCGCTCGGCGCGGTCTTGCTCGGGATCCTCGTCCGCGAACGGCGCGGGATTGCGCCGGGCCTCCTCGCTCTCGTCGCGGTGTTCGCCGCGGGTTGGCAGATCGCCGATCAACTCCGAAAGCCCCCGCTGAATCCGCACAACGGCGCCGCGAAGACGGCCGAGGTCTTCCTCCAGGCCGCCGACGGCGCCTTCGGCCGCGCCGTGGACGATGACTTCCCCTCGTTCGGGATCTCCATCGGCGTCATCGTCATCGCCGCAGCGGTGCTCGCCGCGGGGTCGCTCGCACGGGCCGTGCGGCGGGAGCCGGCGGTGCATCGGCCGCTGGGGCTGCTCGCGGTGCTGGCCGGAACGTTCGGATTCCTGCTCGCGATCGGCTCCGTCCGGACCAACGGGTACGCCTACCGCTTCTCGTCCTTCTCGCAGTTCGCGGTGATCGTGCCGTGGCTCTGGACGACGCGCTTTCCCGGGCGGCGCCGCTGGCAGGTCGTCGTCGGGGCCATGGTCACGGCCATCGCGGCGACGGCGATCGTCCGGCAGAACTGGGGCGTCGGGACGCAGTACGGCGACCGGTATGCGGCGGCGTACGAAGCCGCCGAGGCCGATGCCCGCCGCGGCATCCCCATCGATATCCTCGCCGAGCGCAACATCTATTACTTCCCCAGCCCCGACAGCAACGCCCGCCCCTGGGGCCTACTCCGCGAGGCGGGCATCGCCCCGTTCTCCGCAACGCCCGCACCCGGCGCCGGCTGGCGGACGCAGCCCGGCACGCTGGACGGGGAACCGGGTGGGACGCGCTGGAAGATCGGCCCGGAAGGAGCACCCCCGGCCCGAGCCTTGCGGATTCGCGGGAGCTGCCCCCGGATGGCGGAGTGGGCCCGGATGCGCTTCACCTGGACCGACATCGCCAGCGACGGCACGGAGTCGCCGCACCCCGAATCCCGCGGAGCCTGGCGCGCCGGTGGGGCATGGGCGACGGTGCTCTGGTTCGACTGCCGCATCCGCGATTTGGTCTTCGAGTCCGACGGCGACGATCGGCCCGAATCGGCCGAGTGGCTCTTCGACCCGGAAGGATCGGATCGCAAATCTCCCTGACCGCGCGCCGGAGGATGAGCGAATCGCCGTGAGCCGATCGAAGGTCGAATGACGAAGAACCCCTCTCGGCATACCCTATCGCTTCCCGATTCCGGAGCGATGCGATGACCGTCCCCTGGCGCGGCGTCTTCCCAGCCGCCTGCACCCAGTTCCATCCCGACTTCTCGCTCGACATCCCCGGCACCCTCGCGCACCTCGACGCCATGCTCGCCGCCGGCGTCCACGGCCTCGTGATGATGGGCTCCGTCGGCGAGAACACCACTCTCGAACCGTCGGAGAAGCGCGACCTCCTGACGGCGACGGTCGCGCACATCGGCAAGCGGGTGCCGGTGCTCGTCGGCGTCGCGGAGTACACCACGGCCGGCGCCTGCCGCTGGGCCGCGGAGGCACAGGAACTCGGCGCCGACGGGCTGATGGTGCTGCCGCCGATGGTCTACAAGAGCGATGCGCGCGAGACGATGGCCCACTTCCGCAGCGTCGCGAAGGCCGGCGACTTGCCGATCATGATCTACAACAACCCGCCGGCCTACAAGGTGGACATCACGCCCGAGATGTTCGCCGAAATGGCCGACGAACCGAAGTTCGCCTGCATCAAAGAGTCGTCCGACAACCCGCGCCGCATCACGGACATTTTCAACCTGACGGGCGACCGCTACCTCGTCTTCGCCGGCGTGGACGACCTCTTCCTCGAATGCGTGCTGCTCGGCGCCGTCGGCTGGATTTCGGGCTTGGTGAACGCCTTCCCCGCCGAGAACCGGCTGATCTGGGATCATGTGGAAGCCGGCCGCTGGAAGGAGGCGCTCGACGCCTACCGCTGGTACACGCCGGTGCTGCACTTGGACACGCACGTGAAGCTGGTGCAGTACATCAAACTGGCGAGCGCCGAGTGCGGCTATGGCACGGAGACGACGCGTCCGCCGCGGTTGCCGCTGGTCGGCGCCGAGCGCGACGAGGTGCTGGCGGTGATCCGCAAAGCGATCGCGACGCGGCCGAAGTGAGGGTAGATGGAAGGCGGGAGGAACGACCATGGCAACCGCAGTTCTCGATGCCCTCAAAACGATGACGCTGGAAGAGTTTCTGGCTCTTCCCGACGACGGCATGGAACGAATGCTGATCGACGGAGTTCTCTGGGAGAAGGCAGGACAGTACCGGGA
>JAYVTJ010000531.1:0-2381 GCA_043774415.1 Fimbriiglobus sp.
CGCTCTTCCTCGCGCTCGGCGGTTACAGCATCGGAGTGGTCGTCGCGCTCGGGCTGTACGAAGTGACGAAGCTCGCGGCCGGCTTGCCCATCGGGATGACCGTCGAACGGGCGCTGCTGGTGCTGGCGCTGACGGTGGGAATGTGCGTGGGCTCGGGGTTGCTCGCGGTGCGCAAGGTCCGCACCGCCGACCCGGCGGAGCTGTTTTGAATCGGCGCGGTGAGCCGCTTTTCGACCGGCCGACGGCGAGGGGCGGAGTTTCGGGTCGGGTCTCGATCATCGACGGCGCGGCAAGTCATCCCGTCACCGCGAACCCACGGGCCTGCGTCGATCCAAGTCGATGACGTTGCCATCGTCGGCGGTGATGAGATTCCGGATATCGGACTCTTCCAAATCGTACGGGAGGAAGCGGACGGAGCCGTCCGCCATCGCCGTATGGAACCCCTCGCGGAAGACCCCCCCGAGTTTGGGCAAGGGCTTATCACGGTCGTATTCCAATTCGTCCGGCTTCGTCCAGGGGACCGCTTCGGCGGCTTCGACGACGAGGATCGTGTTCGAGGTGCCATCTGGGATCGAATTGAGGGACGGGCCGGGCTGCCCGCTCACGAAGACGGCGTGCGGCGGCTCCCGAGAGCCGGACGGCGTTACGAAGACGCGGAAATGGGTGTAGCCCACCGGGGTCCGGGGCGCACTCACGTGCCGATAAACTCGCGGCATCGATTCGATCAGGCGACTGTTGTCCGGGCTGTCCCACGGTTCGTCGAGCTTGTATCGCCGGTAAAGGTTGTCCTCGCCGAGGTAGGGGAGGATTTTGACGCGCCAGCTCACCGGCGGCTCGCGGGACGTGGGCGGTCGGTCGTATCGGCCGGCGTTCGCCGAGGGGAGGCGACCATCGTTGCTATCCGCGTAGTTGTGCATCGCGGTGGCGACGGATTTCAATTGGTTCGATGTCTGCATCCGCGCGGCGGCCTCCCGCACCTTCTGTACCCCCGGCAGCACGATCGCCGCGTAGAGCAGGAAGAATGCGGATCCGAATGTCAGTGCGGTGAGCACCCTTTCGCGAGCCGATCCGCAATCGAGGAGGTAGCTCAGGAAGTGTTTGACGGTCAGCAAGAAATAGAATGCGAGGGGCAGGATCAGTATCGATTTGACGACGCTGAAGCTGGCGAGCGACCGGAGTAGCAGCACCAGCAGCGAACCGAGGATCGCGCCCGCGATCATCTCCAGCCAGAGCGAACTTTTCGGCACCTCAATCGGTCCGTCCAGTTCGTAAAACCCGAAGGCGATTTCGCTCCCTTTGGCTCCCACGCCGCTCGGCGACTTTGGCAGCGCCCGCGCGAAGGCCACCACCTCGGCGCGGAACACCTTGCGCCGCTCCCGGCTTTCCCCCCAAACCGCCACGCGGATGTGGGCCTCCGGCGGGAGTTCCAAAACCGAAGCGACGACTCCGCGCCACTCCGGTGCCTCCCGTGCGGTATCCCCGACGAACAGGACGCGCTCGAGGCCGAGTGTCCGAAGGCAAAGCCACTGCTCCCGGATCACGTGGCTCGTCGTATCGGAAATGTCCACCACCGCTCCGCGCGCCTCCGAAAGCGACCGCCAGAGCCTCTTCAGCCAATCGTCGCCCGCTTCGAGATTGAGGTACTTCACGGTCGAGTACCTCAGGGCGAACAGGAGCGCGTCCATGTAGCGGATGACTTTGGGCCAGCGCCGCCGCGGATCGCGGATTCCCGAAATGCGGACGCGCCGGCCGAAGGCCCTCTGCAGTTCCAGCCGCACGGCGGCGGTTTCCCCGTCGGATCGGAAGGAGCGGAGGTAGAACACTCCGACGGCCCGATCGGGCAGCAAGCGCCAGTTTGCGAACAGGAACGCCAAGACTCCGAAGGAGAGTAAGAACGGCTCGGCACGGGAATCGGAGGTCGTATCGATGAGGAGCATCCGGATGACACCCTGCAGCAGGGTCAGCGCCATCAAGCCGAGAACCAGCTTCTTCAGCACCCTCATGGGATCGTCGAGCGGGAGGGGCAGCGGATGGGGGATCTTCGTGGCGGCGGGCGACGGAAAGGGGGGTGCCGATCTCGGGACCGCTTCCAGGTCGATGATCGACCCGTCCGCATCTTCAGGACTCGCCGGGGGATCGCCCCCATCGGCCAAAATCGACGCGGCCATGCGGCAGACTTCGCATTCGCCATCCGGCGTCAGATACTCATCGCAAAGAGGGCATTTCGTAAGCACGGCTTGCCCTCAAATCGTATAGGGTAATGTCCGCAATCCCCCCCCTTTCACTTCTTCCCGCGCTCCTTCGCTTTGCGCATGCGCGTCAGGAAGTCATCCCCGTCCTCCTCCGCGGGCTTCGCTTCGCGCACGGGAGGCGCACTCGGC
>JAYVTJ010000532.1:0-3766 GCA_043774415.1 Fimbriiglobus sp.
GCCCGCGCGAAGCTGGCAATCGGACGGCCCGCCGCGTATCCTTCCCGATCTATGTCGATCACCACTTCCACCATGAGCCGGCGGACGCGAGCGATCGCGGGGCTGGCCGTTCTCGCGCTCGCGGCTGCGCTGTTCGGGATCGGACTGGGCGACCGCGAAGTGGTGTCCGAAGAACTGCGCTTCGCGGAAGTCGCGCGCGAGATGCGCCTCACCGGCGACAATCTTCACCCGACGATCAACGGCCGCAGCTACTACGACAAGCCCCTCGGTTCGTACTGGCTCATCGCGGCGGCCTCGCACCTCACCGGAGGTGTCGATGAGACCGCCGCCCGGCTCCCGGCGGCCATCGCCGGCTGGCTCGGCGTGCTGCTGGTGATGCTCCTTGCAGCACGAATGTACGACGGCCGCACGGCACTGTTCGCCGGGGCCGTCCTTACGACCTGCTACGGCTTCGCGTTCTACGCCCGGCGGGCCACCGCCGATGCGGAGACCGCGACCGGGACGCTCGCGGCCATTGCGCTTTTCGCCTATTGCCGCGAGCGGCGCTCCTCGGCGTGGGTCGTCGGACTCTGGATCATCATGGGGTTCACATCGCTGACGAAGGGCCTGCTCGGATTCACCCTGCCGGTCGCGGTTCTCGGCTTCCACGGGTTATGGGATGCGCTCGCGGAGCACGAGCCCGGGCGGTCGCGGCTGCGCGAGTGCATCGCGCGGAACCGCTGGTTCTTCAATCGGTGGACGCTGCTGGCCGCACCGCTCGGAGCGGCGATTTTCCTGCTGCCCTATGCGCTCTCGGGCGGCGGAGACGGACTGGCCCTCGTCTACCGCGAAAATGTGAAGCGGTTCTTCCAGCCGCACAACCACACGGGACCGATCTACCTCTACGTCCCCGTCATCTTCGCGATCGCCGCCCCGTGGGGGA
The DNA here is from genome assembly GCA_043774415.1 of Fimbriiglobus sp. Taxonomy (GTDB): domain Bacteria; phylum Planctomycetota; class Planctomycetia; order Gemmatales; family Gemmataceae; genus JALHQU01. The sequence continues at coordinate 923 of JAYVTJ010000532.1, forward strand.
TGCTCCTGCCCGCCGCGCTCGTCCCCCGGCGCGGTCATCGGGGTGCGGATCGGCTCGCGGCAGCCTACTTCTGGGGCATCTTTCTCTTCTTCACGCTGTCGGCATCGCGCCGGAGCTACTACCTCCTGCCCGTCGTGCCGGCGGTGGCGCTGCTCGTGGCGCGCTTCTGGACGGCGCCGCCGGAGTCGCTCCGGCCGATCGCGCGTCGGCTTTCGATGTTGGGTTATGCACTCGGGGCCGCCGGTGTGCTCGGCGCCGGTCTGCTGTTGCTGCCTCCGGCCGAGTTGCTCCCGGCGCCGTACGACGCCTTGCCGCCGCTGCCGGCGCGACCGTGGTTCGCCCTCGGTTGGGCCGTCGCGATCGCTCTGTGCATCTGGGGGGTTTTCCGCCCGGAGCGGAGGCCGCTCGCGGCGCTGGTCATCGCGGGGGCGGCGTTGGGATTCGGATTTTGGGTCGCGCTGCCGGCGGTCGAAGGGTATCGCACCCGCCGGGAGTTCGCTGCGGAAGTGACGCGGGCCGTCGCGGATCAACCGGACGGCCTCGCGCTGTTTCGATCCCGCGATATCGCGTTCCAACTGGCGCGGCCCGTGCCGCTTCCCGACTTCGAGGACGCAGGGGAATTCCAAGCAGCGGCACTCTCGGGCCGGATCCGCTGGGTGATCGTCCGCAAGCGCTACCGGCCGCAACTGGGCGACGTCCGGACTGCGCTCGTCCTCGAAGAGGGCGCCCATCTCTGGGAAGCGGCCGATCAACTCGGCGACAAAATGCTGCTGCTCGAAATCATCGCCCCCTGAGGTCGGGGCGAACGGTTCCGCCTAGAAGAACAGGCCGACGCCGAAGTTGACGCCGTGGAGGTACCGGAACGCCTGGTTCCCGTAGCCGGGATCGATCGCTCCGAGGTCGAAGCCGACCGGTTCCGCCATGTTCTTCGTGTTGAACCACGTGTTGATGCTGTAGCCCACGCGGACCTGTACGCCTTGGATCGGATACCACCAGAGGTTCACGTTCGCCCCCGCCGACGGCACGAGCCGCAGCTCGTTGACCGACTGCTTGGCCGAGGTGGAGTTGTCCGAAAGCTTGTACTTGGCCCGCTCCTTCACCACGTCCAGGAGCAGCGCCCCGGTGAGGTCGGTGCTGAGGGCGAAGCGGCTGCCGAGGTAGACGTCGTGGCCGACGCCGGCGTAAGGCCCGTACATGCGCTGCGAGAGCGTGTTGGTGTAGAGGGCCTGATCCTGGGCGTTCGTGCCGCCGTTGACGTCGAAGCTGGTCGTGCGCCAAGCGAACTTCTCGTAGAACCAGTTGAACCGGCCGCCGGCCAACGCATAGATCCGGGACTGTTCGGTCTGGAAGAGCGGCACGCGGGCGCCGATTTCCGCTTCCTGATAGTTCTGCCGGTAGGTGATCGTCATCGTCCCGGCCCCGTTCCAGATGCCGTAGAAGAGGCGGTCGCCGAGCGTGTCGCGGATGATGACGTTGCCGTTGGCGTCGAAGTGCGGGTTCACGACGGTCGACCCTTCGAAGGCCGTCTTCCGGGCCGGGCCGGCGTACTGCGGTCCGAAGTTGAACACCCCGGCAGTCAGGTACGTGTCGGCGAGGTCGGGCCGCGAGCGGGCGTACTGCGGGGCCTGCGTCGCGGAGGCGTTGTAATCGCGGGGCGAGAGGGCCATGAAGCGGGCCGTGATGCTCGTGCCGTCGTCCGTCTTGTAGCCGATGCCGAAGTTGACCGCCGGCGAATAGCTGCGGCGGCCGAAGTCGCTCGTGGAGAGCGCCACCCGGCCGGAGCCGATGTAAGTGCCCGGCAGGCCCGTGACCGCCCCGGTCGTATCCACGAGGCCGCGGTAGGCGATGGTCTGATCGCGCATCGTGCGCGACTGGAAGTAGTAGCCCCCGTCGACGAAACCGTAGAACCCGTGGGTCCCCGGATTCCCCAGCGGAATCGGGACGTTCTCCGACGGCAGGCCCGGCAGGCCGCCGGAATCCGAGAGCCCCCCGGAGTACAGCCCCGGCCCTTGGGTGCGGCCCGGTGTGGCGGTCGTCAAGACCGCGGCCAGTGCCGCCAATCCCCCCAGCAATCTGGTGCGCATAAGCCGCATCCCCCGTTTAATCTCGGGCGGGCTGTTCTTCCCGGCCGCGTGGCTCCCCAACCGCGCGACCGAGTCGACCCGCCGAGCAGTGCGACCCGAGTTCCCCGAACCCGACCCGCACGAAGTTCCGTGCACAAGTGCCGGCGGTAATAGCGTGACCGGATACCGGGTCAAGTGCAGAACGCCCGGAATCGCGGACGGATCGGAATTTTTCCCGCCGCCGGGCAAACGGATTGCCTCCCGGATCGTTTAAACATCGGAGAGGCGCTTCGGGCGATGCGGGTTCTGCCATGCGGGGGACGCCGTCCGGGCGGACTCGGCAAGTTGCGCCTGGTTGCCGGTTGACGGCTTTCCCCCGATCGTTCACAATAATAATTGTGACCATGCGCGCTGATTCCGCCGGATCCGAGAATTCCGAACTCGACGAATCACCCAACCAGTTACAGCGTTCATCCCTTGTCTCCGAGGTTTCCAATGTTCCGCCACCTGACACACTTTCTCGGCGTCGCCACCTGCGTCCTCGGTGTCTGCTCGGTGATCCCGAGCTTCACCGAGAAGGCGACAGCGCAAGCCCCCGGCTTCGGCGGCAAGTTCCGCCCGAGCGGATTTCAGAATCCGACTACACCCGGGCCTCTGCGACCCGGTGATGTCGCCTTCGGCCAGCAGCAGGGCGGTAACCAAGGCGGTGGCCAGTTCGGTGGCGGCCAAGGGGGCGGTGGGCAATTCGGCGGCGGCCAAGGCGGCGGCGGTCAGTTCGGCG
>JAYVTJ010000533.1:0-2717 GCA_043774415.1 Fimbriiglobus sp.
TCGGACGCCGCGTGTTATAGACCACTCCTACGAAGCTCGAGATCGGAAAAGGAATTAGCGAAGGGAAAAGGGCGCACCAGTGGGATCAGACCCGTTTTCCATATTGCTCTCCGCTTACACATTCCCAACGGCCTTGCAACTTCGGAAGCTCGCGTCTGTTGAATGGGATCACGAATAGTGTGAAGGTTTCGGTATCGATGATCGCACAGTGCGCTTCCAGAAATTCCAGTCCCAGCATTCCGTCGATTTCCGCCGGCTCATCCTTGCCAGACTTAGGATTGAACACCGCTGCGGTATCGGATAGTCCTTCGAGCACATACACGGTGTGCGTCTGATCGATCATGTATTCTTCGGATCCGAAAGTCAGCGAAAGCCGCTCGATTGTGCCGACGCCCATCTTGTTCGAGGTGATTTTATTACCACCCGGCTTATCGCTCGTGAGTGTATCGGAGGCGATGCCGAGGCGTTTGCCTGCGGCTTTGCTCAAGAAAATCCCCGCGGAAGCGCCGGTGTCGAGTAGCAGCGTATGCGGCTTGCCATCCAGCTTGACCTTCGCCAGATACTGCGCATGATCCACTGTCGGAATGAGAGGTATAGCCGTGTACCGTTGCTCCTTCAAATGGGCTGCGAGGGTGGGCCGGGGTTTTTCGGGTACTTCGCCCGCGGCACAGTCAGGGACGTGCGCCGTGGCGAGGATGAATGAGACGCCGATGAGCGCCGATAGAATTCGCATGATTGCCTCCTGCAAAAGGGTGCCGGAACCAACATCGTTTCACCGGCACCCGTGGTATTCGATTCTGCTCAGCGGTCTGGCCGGAACGGATCGTGGGGCGTGGTCGGCAGGATATATGTTCTTTTCGCGGGCGGTAGTGGATTGATTCCGGGGTTGAGCCGTGGTATGGCGAATGGGTCGAAAGGAGGCTGGGCGAAATCTGTAAACCTCGGGACCGGCGGAGTCCGCGGTGTGGGCTGACCGGGCGGGATTGGGCCCGGCGGCAGGATCGGTCCACCGGGCGTGGTCGGAGTCGCCGGCGGTGTGACAGAGAACGGATCCGCGACCCAAACCCAGCGGCTATAGCCTTGCGGGAAGAGGCCGCTAGGGGGCTGTGAGACCAGCTTAAGCTGGAATCCGAGGCGCGATGGTGTCGGAAGAATGGGATCGGCACCGAGGACCAGGGGCAGTGTGATGTCGTAGGATTGGATGCTCGTGGCGACGGGTTGGCCGTCCACAAAGTCGGTTTCCTGCTGCCCGACCACGAGGTGCCCGGCGCTTTCCGTGGCATCGATGATGACACTGGTGGAGACGACTTCGTTGAGTTGCACGAACGACGGATTCGACCCGCTGACCGTGTAACTGTCGGCCAGACCCACGGACACGGATTCGGCCAAGTGGAAAGTTGTGTTCGCCACTCCGCTCAAGTATGACCCGCCGCCGGTCGTGTCATCGACGTACGTGTACTGTTCGTCGCGGTGAAACGAGGCCGTGCCGGTGCCGGAAGCGGGCGTGCCCAGTTCGTCATCCACCACGTGAGAGGAGTCGGACGTGTGCGAGGCCGAAGCGAACGAGTTCACATCGACGGAAGCCCCCAAGGTGGATGGGTGGCTTGTGGCCGATTCCGTCAGGGTCGAATCCTGCGTCGCCACGCCGTGGAAGGTGAAGCCCGTCGCGGTGGAGGTGCCCGCTTGCCACTCCATGCCGTACGTCGATTCGTACTGCGGCATCAGGTACGTCGTGCCCGAGATCGGATTGCTCGACGAGTAACTGGAGGTGTAGTCGTACGGGGTTCCGCCGGGGTTTGGATAGCTCATGTGCATCGACCCACTCGTGGCGTCGGTGCCCGTCGACGAAGCCATCCATCCGCTTCCGGTGGTGTGGACCGTGTAGGCGGCGTCGGTGGTGTACTCGTAGAGGCTACCAGTGCCGGAATAGCTCGAGAAGCTGTGGGCCGTGTCGCTCGCCGTGTAGTCGTAGGAGGTGTAGTTCAGCATGCCGTAGCTGCCGGCGGTCGCCGTGTACGAGAGCGAGTACGTGCCCGAACGCGCCGAGTCGGATTCGTTCGTGCTGGTTCCCGATCCGTACGAGTAAGTCGTGGTCGTGTTCACCGCGGACGAGTACGAGCCGGTTTCGCTGTACGTCTCGGAGGTGATCGTGAACGCGCCGTCGGCGAACGTCCCCGAGAGGACTTGGTGCAACGTGGACTGAATGCTGCCGGTGCCGGTCGCCGTGATCGCGTTGCCGCCAGTCGCGCTGCCCGTGGCCGTGTCGGAGGAGGAGTTGCTCGCATCGACTGTGATCGTGAACGTACCGCTCGACCCGGTTCCGGCTTGATCGACGGTCACGGTATTCGCCTCGCTGCGGGCAATGCTGTGCGTTTCGGTGTACCCCGTCGGTGCGGAAGAGTATCCGAGGAGCGAAGAGAAGTCGGTGAGGCCGGCCGGCGCCGAAGGATTTTCGCGGGTTTCGAGTTCTTGCAGGGTCAGCCGCGCGCGCCGATCAATCCGCTTGCGGCAGCGGGGGCAGTGACAGTTTTGCCGCGGAGCCACGTGCGGAGGGAGAGAGCCATGGCGAAAATCCCCGAAGGGGTGGAGGTGAAGTGATGAGGGTACGCGAGATTCCGAGCGCCTGCAAAGCCCGTTGTCGGAATTCCGGAAAAGAATTCTCCCGCCCCGCATCCGAGCAACCGCCTACGGCTTGGCCATTTGGTGTCGTAAACGGC
>JAYVTJ010000534.1:0-4960 GCA_043774415.1 Fimbriiglobus sp.
AGTCGGACGCCGCGTGTTATAGACCACTCCTACGAAGCTCGAGATCGGAAAAGGAATTAGCGAAGGGAAAAGGGCGCACCAGTGGGATCAGACCCTCGTAGTAGACCAAGATCTTTGACATTGACGACGAACAGGTCAATGCACTCCTTGGGGTTTTCAACCTCAGCTTCTCCATCCACCAACCTATCTTTCATAACTTCATGTGCGGGGAGTTTCTTGCCAACGTAGGTATCGTAGAGCAGCTTGAACGGAACGATACCTGCGATGGCGAGTTTAAATTGAGCATCGAGGCGAGTTCGCTGGTCTTCGTCTGGGTTACAAGCTCTGTTCCCAAGTTCAGTCAGCTCCAGGAACTCAGCTGCGTAGCTACCCGTTGTGATGCCGTATTTTCCAGAATTCGTGATCAACATGTTCGTGGCACTGCTGCCAGGATTTCGTTCAAGTTTTTCCAGTAGGGTAAGCCTCCGCACTCTCTCGCCCGAAGCAAACTTGAAGATGGCATCGCCGATAACTGTGGCTTCGCGGAACGAAACGACCGGGTAGGGGCGTGTCGTGCGAGTTCGCTTTTTCTTGTCTTCTGCCGATGTTGCATTGCGCCCATTCTTGGGCTTCGGTTTCACAGTCTTGGGCTTTGGGATCGCATGTTCTGGAGCTTCAATGGGAGTATCTTCAGACATGATGGTTTCTCTCGATGGTTTTTTCGCGGGTCGAACTGGTGATCGCACCGACAAATCAGCCTCTTGATCGTCATCGAAGAGGCTGTTCTGCTGGGTCGCCATTTTGCCCTACCCGCCCTCTGGCGACGACCCGTTCGTATTTGGTTAGTGTTGCTTCAAAGGACTCTTGTTCTCACCCCACCATCGGCACCACCAGGTACAGGTAGTGTTCCCCCACGCGGAAGATCGCGCGGTCGCGGGCTTCCGTCAGCTCCAGCACGATCGTCGGTTCGCTTTCGATCGCCCGGAGCATCTCCGTCAGGTAGGCCGGGTCGAAGGCGATGTCGATCTCCGGTCCCTCGTACCCCGGCAGCGCCATCTCCACTTCCGACGATCCCGTTTCCGGGCCGCGGGCTTGCAGCGTCAGTTTGCCCGGTTCGAAGTGGAAATCGACGCGCTTGCTCTCGTCGTCGGTCGTGATCGCCGCCTGGCGGATCCGCGCGAAGAACTCGGCCGAAGCGAGCTGCAGCTTCACCGTCATCTTCTTCGGGATGAACTGCTGATACGGCGGGAAGCGCCCCTCGACGAGCCGCGTGTAGATCATCGCCCGTTCCGTTTGGAACAGCGCGTCGTTCGTCTTGAGCGCCACGCGGATCAGCTCGCCGTCGTCGGCCAAGTTGCGCTCGAGCAGCTGGATCGCCTTCAGCGGGATCAGGTGCGATTGCGGCTTCGCATCGTCGGCGCCGTGGATGTCCGCGGGGCCGTCGGTCATCGCGAGGCGCTTCGTGTCCGTGGCGACCAACCGAGCCCGGCCTTTGTCGGCTTCCCACAAAATGCCCGTCACGGCATACCGAGTATTCTCGCGCTTCTCGGCGGCGAAGACGGTCCGCTTGATCATCGTCCGCAGCACGCCGGCTTTGATCTCGTGGTAGCGCCCGCCGGCGTCGAAGAGCGGCAGGTCGGGAAAGTCGTCCGGGATGCCGCCGGGGAGTTCGTACTTGCTCGAGCTGAGCTTGATGGTCGTGGTCTCTTCGCCGGAGTCGATGGTGATTTCGGGTTCCGACGATTCGCGCAGGATTGAGATGAGCTTCGTCACCGAGAGGATCGCGGCGCCGGCGCGCTGGACCTTCACGCCGCGGAGTTCGTAGCGGATGCCGACTTCGAGGTCGGTGGCCATGAGCGTCAGCGCGTCTTCGCTCGTCACGGCTTTGATGTTCGAGAGGATCGGCTTCGTGGTGCTCTTGGCCACGGCCCCTTGCACGATCTGGCAGGCGGTCAGGAGCGCATCGCGGGCACAGGTCATTTTCATGGCGTTCGTCTCGGTGTTCGTCGGGGAGTGTGCGTGAAGTGAGTTTTACAGATTGGCTTCCGACCTCGCGGCTCCTCTCTTTCTTTTATACTTCCTTTAGTAAACGAGATAGCAGTAGTAAGGAACGGCCCCGCACTGGCGCGCACTCAGCCCGGCGCGCCGGAGGCCGTTGGCGGTTCGGGAGTTGCGCCCGGAATCGGACTGTGGATAACCCGACGCGCGAATGATAAGCGAATGGCGCGCCGCGTCGATAGAACCGGAGGTGCTTTTCGGAAGGCCCGAAAAGAATTTTCGCGCGACGCCGGACGACAGCCGCGCGCCGGGTGCGCGCCGGCTTTTGCACAGCGCCGCGAACAGTTCGTAGGTCAGGCTTTCGAGCCTGACGGTCGCTGGAGTCAGGCTGGAAAGCCTGACCTACTTCAACCCGGCTTTCAACTCCCGCAGGGCGACGGCCAATTCGGGGTCGCTCTTCATCGTCTCCGCGATGCGCCGGGTCGCGTGCATCACCGTCGTGTGGTCGCGGCCGCTGAAGTACCGGCCGATGGTCGCCAGCGGCAGCTTCGCCACTTCGCGGGCCAAGTACATCGCCACCTGCCGCGGGAGCATCACGCCGCGGAGCCGGCTCTGGCCGAGGATCTCCTTGGGCTTCAACCCGTAGCTCGCGGCCACGCGTTCCACGATCCGCTCGATGGGATCGACCGCCTCGATCGGTTCGCTCAGCCACTCGCGAACCTGCTTCGCGGTCAGCGGCAGGCCGTGCTGCTTCGCGAGCGGTTTGAGCTTGTCGAGGAAGCCCATCAGGATCCGCATGCTGCCGGCCGAGTTCCGGGCGAGCCACTTCTCCGCCGACTCTTCGAGCTTCAAGCGGCGCTTCTCGGCCTGGACGCGGATCACATGGCGCCGACTCGGCACACTCGGGTATTCCATCCGCACGACCAAACCGGCCGCGAGACGGTTCGTGAGGCGTCGGGGAAGCTCGGTCAAACCGGCCGGGCCACCGGAGGCGGTGATGACCGTCGGCTTCTGCCGCGCGGCCCGGAAGTCGAGCAGCCGGACGGCCGCGTCGATGTCCGAATCCTTCACCTCATGGAGATCTTCCAACACGAGCAGGTCGCAGGAGAGAAGATCGTCGAATTCGTCGAGGGGAAGTTGCGGATTCTCGGCCGATGGGGTCGAACGGGGCATTTCGGATGCGAGTACCGATTGTACCGTCTGCGCAGTTGACCCGGTGATGATTTCGCGGATGAGGGTCTGGACGAGGTGGGTTTTGCCCGTACCGGAGGGGCCGTGGAGTAGCAGCGGCGACGCGAATGGGATGCGGCGGAGGGGGCGGTGAAGGGCTTGGACGACCCGTCGGCAGGCCCGCACAGCCGAACGATTCTCAGGCAAAATGAGGAATTCGGCCCACGCGGTGGGTTTCAAGCCGGCTCCGGTCGCAAGGACGGGCTGAACCATAGCCCCATTTTACGCGATTCCGCGCGGGGGGTGAAGGTCAACCGCACCGGCGCAACCCCAATGCGCCATTCGGGATGACGCGAATTGTGGAAAAGGTGGCAATAGGGTGTCAAAGATGGTTTGCCATGTGAAAGGCTTGAGAAGATGGCCCCTTCACGCATCCGGTGTATGTAATGGTCCGAGATCGCCCCTACTATCCCTGCTATTCAAATTCGAGAGGAGTCGCCGCACCATGACGACCAAAGCTTTCGCCGCCCGATCCGCGACCACGCCGCTCGCACCGTTCTCGCTCACGCGGCGCACGCCGCTGGCGAAGGATGTCGCCCTCGAAATCCTCTACTGCGGCATCTGCCACTCCGACCTCCACCAAGCCCGCAACGAGTGGAGCGAATTCGCCCCGACCAACTACCCGTGCGTCCCCGGCCACGAGATCGTCGGCCGCGTGACGAGTGTCGGCAAGGAAGTCACGAAGTTCAAGACGGGCGATCTCGCCGCCGTCGGCTGCATGGTCGATTCGTGCCACACCTGCCCGAGTTGCACCCGCGGCCTCGAGCAGTACTGCGAGCACTTCCCGACCCTCACCTACAACGCGCCGGACAAAGCGAGCGGCGGAGTCACCTACGGCGGCTACTCGGATGCGATCGTCGTCGACGAAGCCTTCACCCTGAAAGTGTCGGACAAGCTCGACCTCGCGGCGACCGCGCCGCTGCTCTGCGCCGGCATCACGGCCTACTCGCCGCTGCGGCACTGGAAGGTCGGCCCCGGCCAGAAGGTCGGCATCGTCGGCCTCGGCGGACTCGGGCACATGGGGGTGAAGTTCGCCCGCGCCTTCGGGGCACATGTCGTCCTCTTCACGACCTCGCCCGGCAAAATCGAAGACGGAAAGCGGCTCGGCGCGCACGAGGTCGTGGTGTCGAAGGATGCCGACGCGATGGCGAAGCACCGGTCGAGCTTCGATTTCATCCTCGACGCGGTTTCGGCCGAGCACGACATCAACGCCTATCTGTCGCTGCTGAAGCTCGACGGCAACCTCACGCTCATCGGCGCGCCGGAGAAGCCGCTGCCGGTGGCGGCGTTCAACCTCCTGATGCCGCGGCGGTCGTTCTCCGGCTCCGGCATCGGCGGCATCGCCGAGACGCAGGAGATGCTCGACTTCTGCGCCGAGCACGGCATCGTCAGCGAGGTCGAGATCATCCCGATCGGGAAGGTGAACGAAGCGTACGACCGCCTGCTGAAAGGGGACGTGAAGTACCGCTTCGTGATCGATATGGCTTCGCTGAAGGGGTAGGAGACTGCACAGTTAGGTTGTTGATTCGTGTGTCGATTCACCCCAGCGGACTGCGTGAATCTGTTCGTTGTGATACTCGAGGAACTCGTTCCCGATGAGATGACCACCGACCTGCGGGAGCTCGACTGTCGTCAACTGAATGGCGCCGAGGTCACAAAGCGCGTGGCAACTGGGACAGAGACAGATGATATTTTCGATGACATCCGGGCCGTTGTGCGGAGCTCCGAGTGGGCGGATATGGTGACCTTCGGC
>JAYVTJ010000535.1:0-2393 GCA_043774415.1 Fimbriiglobus sp.
CCGGCCGCGAACCTCACCGACTACTACGCGCTCTTCGCCCCCATCGTCGGGACCGACAAGCAGTCGCTCGGGCTGCTCGAAGTCTTCCAGGATTCGAACCACGACGCGAAGCTCTACCAGACCTACCTGCAGTACACGCAGCAGATGGCCGGATACGCTTCGCAGTACCACTCGTTCACGGGCAACCGCAACAACGCCGGGACCGAGAAGGTCTTCGCGCAGGTCGAAGCGTTCGCCCGGCTCATCCACGGGACGCTGAACCCGACCGAGTGCGCTTACCACGTCGCCAACGAGGGCCGCCGGCTCATCGAGTGCGACCGGCTCTGCGTCGGCATCCGCCACGGCGGCAAGGTCACGGTCGAATCGGTGTCGGGGGCCGACGTCGTCGAGAAGGCGAGCACGCACGTCCGCCGGATGCGCCGGCTCTTCGACGCCGTGCTGAAGTTCAACGACCGGCTGACCTTCACCGGCGTCCGCGACGATGCGCTGCCGCCCGATGTGCTGAAGGCGCTCGACGACTACCTCTCGGAGAGCCAGCCGAAGCTGCTCGTGGTGCAGCCGATCCGCGACGACCGCGAAAAGGACGACGCCAAGCCGGCGCGCTCGGTGCTCCTCGTCGAGAGCTTCAACCCGCCCGAGGACACGGCGCCGCTGATCGGGCGGATGGAACTCGTCGGCAAGCACGCGGCCCCGGCGCTGTACAACGCGGCCGAGCTGAAGCGCATCCCGTTCAAGTTCCTCTGGTGGCCCGTCATCAAGGTGCAGGACGGCCTCGGCGGCAAGACGCGGTTCTACACGGCCCTCGGTGCCGTCGCGGTGATCCTGCTGGCGCTGGCGATGGTCTTCATTCCGTACCCGCACAAGATGGACGCGAAGGGGCAGTTCCTCCCCGAGCAGGTGCATCAGATCTACGCCCCGCACGACGGCGAGATCATCGAGATGATCGCGAAGCCGGGGCAGACAAACATCCAGCCCGGCACGCCGCTCATCAAGCTGTACAACGCGGAGCTGGCGAAGAACTACGCCGACCTCAGCCGCGAACTCGCCAACGCCAACCAGACCATCAGCGTCCTGACGCCCCAGCTCGACAAGCCCGATCAGAACCAGTTCGAGATCCGCAAGGAACTCGTGAAGGCCAAGGGGGCGCAACTGATGATCCCCTTGCAGATCGCCGACCTCCTCACCCATAACAACATGATTCCGAGCGAACCCGGCTACTTCCACGCCCGCGCCCCCCGGACCGAACTCATCAACGGGATCGATCCGGGTCGCCTGACGGTGCTCAACGACGACAACCGCAGCACGCTCGGACGGAAGACCGTGCGCCCGAACGAGCCGCTGCTGAAACTCGGTGCGACCGGCGGGCCGTGGCGCGGCGAGATCAAGATCCCGCAAGCGAACATCGGCCACGTCATGCGGGCCTTCAAAACGCCCGGCCTGCACGAAATCGAAAAGGTGCCGAACCCGCAAAGCCCGCAGACGATGATCGAGAAGAAGTACCTCCCGGTGGATGTGCTCTTCGCCGGCAGCCCGGACACGAACTACGCCGCCAAGCTGTACGAATCGGACGTGTCGCAGGAGGCGGTGCCGAACAAGGACGACCACAACGAATCGGCCCCGGTGGTACTGGCCTACATCCGCATCGACCTCGACGGCCTGTCGGCGCAGGAGCGGGCCGTGCTCTTCGTCGCCGGCCAAGAACTCCACGTCAAGGTGAAGTGCGGGAATCGCGCCCTCGGCTACTCGCTCTTCCACGGCGTCTGGGAGTGGTTCTACGAGAAGGTGATCTTCTTCTTTTGAGAGCGATCGGTCATGCTCTGATTTCCGAATGTCGATTTCCGATTGCCGATTGTCAGACGCTCCTCGAATCGACAATCGGAAATCGCCATTCGGCGATCCAATGCAAACCCCGGCCGATCCCCACGGGGCGGCCAACCCACCACACACCGCCCGCATGCGGGCCGACCCCTCGAACCGAGGACCGTCCATGTTCCGCCTCCGTCGCCTCGTGCCGGCACTTCTGCTCGGCGCCCTCACCGTCACTCTTTCCGCCTGCGGCGGCAACTCCCGCACCGGCAAGTCGAATACCCCGGAACCGGCCGCGAAAGTCGAGACGGGCGCCGACCTCTATCCGAAGCTGCCGATGCCGAAGGTCGGGCTCTGGAATAGCGAGGCCGAGCCGATCGTCGCCCCCGGTGCCGTGATCCAGTTCGAGCAGAAGATCCAGGTGCCCGCCGAGGTGGACGGCCGCATCGAACTCATCGGGTCGCCGCTCCCGGCCGACACCAAGTACGATCCCGCCGACAGCCGCATGATCCGGCACCCGCGCGACCAGACGATGCTCTTCACGCGCCTCGGCGACACCGACCCCATCGTGACGGGGCAGTTGCTCT
>JAYVTJ010000536.1:0-2989 GCA_043774415.1 Fimbriiglobus sp.
GGGTCGAAGATGCCGATGCCGGTGGTGCGCTCGACGGCGAGCATCAGAACGGTCACGGCGAGCACCGGCGTCGAAAGGATCTGGATGACGCTCGTGGCGTACATGGCCCAGATGAACAGCGGCAGGCGGCCCCACGTCATACCGGGGCAGCGCATCTTGTGGACGGTCGCGATGATGTTCATCGCCGTGAGGATGCTGCTGAAGCCCGTGATGAATATGCCGAGGCCGGCGTAGAGGACGTTCGTGTGGCTGTACTTCGAACTGTACGGCGGGTAGAGCGTCCAGCCGGTGTCGAGGCCGCCGACCATGAGCTGCCAGACGAAGAAGAGGGCACCCGCGAGCCAGACGTAGTAGCTGGCGAGGTTGAGCTTCGGGAAGGCCATGTCCTTCGCGCCGATCATCAGCGGCACGAGGAAGTTCCCGAGCACCCCGGGGATCACCGGGATGAGGAACAGGAAGAGCATGATCGTGCCGTGGGCCGTGAACGCCTTGTTGTATTGGTCGAGTTCGAGGATCGCCCCCGTCGGCGTGATCAGGTTCGTCCGCACCAGCCCGGCGGCGATGCCCCCGAACATGAAGAAGACCGACACCGACACGAGGTACATGATGCCGATGCGCTTGTGATCGACCGTGAGCAGCCACGATAGCAGGCCGTACTCGTGGTTGAGGTAGTGCCGGTGCTCCGGGTGCGCGACGAACGAGACTTCCGGCTCCGGCACCATCTGCGGGGTGAAGTCGAGTTTCGGGCGCGCGGTCTCGGCGGGCGGTTCGAGCAGGATGTCGGCCATTATCGTGTCCCTCCTGGCGTGGGAGCGGGTACTTGGGGTGCCGGCGGAGCAGAAGTATCGGTCGTCGGAGCGCCCACCGGGGCGGGGGCGAATTCGGTGCGACTCGGCAGGTCGCCCGGTCGGAGCGACTTCAAATAGCTGATCACATTCATGAGTTCTTCTTCGGTCACCTGGGCCCGTGTGAAGGCCGGCATGATTGGCTTCCACCCGTCGCGGACTTGGAGCATCGGATTGCGGATCGAGTTGCGGAGGTAGGTGTCATCCGCGAGGACGGTGCCACCGCCCTGGAGCGCCCGCTTCGTTTTGTAGATCCCTTCGAGAGTCGGCGCGCGCGATTCGCTCTCGCGGTTATGGCAGTTGATGCACTGGAGTTTCAGGAAAAGTTTGCGGCCCTCCCACGCCGGCGAGCCATCGACAGGGTTCTTGCCGTCGCGGACGCGGTAGATCCCTTCGAGCCACGCCCCGTAGTCCTCCTGGCTGAGGACGTGGACTTTGCCGACCATCTGCGAGTGCCCTTGCCCGCAGTACTGATCGCAGAACAGGTGGTAGCTGCCAACCTTGATCGGCTTGAACCACGCGCTCGTGTAGCGGCCGGGGACGACGTCGAACTTGCTGCGGAAGGCCGGGATGCCGAAGTCGTGGATGACGTCTTCGCTCGTGCCGGTGATGCGGACGGCGACGCCCTGCTCGAGCGTGATCTCGTTGATCTCGCGGTGGCCCGACGGGTGCTGGACCTTCCACATCCACTGCTTGCCGACGACAGTGTATTCGCGGTCGGCCGTCTCCGGCGGAGGGTTGATCGCTACGTCGTAGAGGCGGGCGCCCCAGATAAAGAACGAGAGGAAGAAGAAGAGCGGGATGATCGTCCAGGTGAACTCGAGCTTGATCGAGCCGAGGATGCGCTTCGGCGCGACCCCGTCCCTCTTGGCAAATGCAAAGCAGCAGTAGGTGAGCATCGCGTAGACGACGGCGCCGCCGAGGGCGCAGACGCCAGTGATATACCAGAAGAGCACATCGTACTCTTTGGAGAATTCCGAAGCCTGCTCGGGCAGCAGCGGCGTATCCATGAACGCGAACATCGGCGGACCCCGGCGGTGAGCGTGGTGAATCCCGATCCATCAACCGTCATTCGGCGGTGCCGTCGGCTCGGCCGGCGGCGTCAACTTCTCTTCGCGGCGCGCCTTGCGGAAGGTCACGAACGCAATCCCCAGCACGATCAGGACGAACGGCGCAGCGGCGTATCCCAGTAGCCGCATCCGGGGCTTGTAGTGCCCCGAAACGTTGTCGTAGGCGAAGCAGAGCAGCGCTCGCGAATCACTCGCCGTGCCGATCTTTCCATCGGCGGCTTCAACGAGGGAAAGTCGCACGGTCTTCTTGTCGTAATCGACACCGAGCAGATAGCGCGAGATCCGGCCGTCGGGTGTGACGATCAGGATCGCGCTCGAGTGCTGGATGTCGCGCTCTTTGCTCCCTTGGGGCCGTGGGCGATCCCCGAGCGGCTCGAGGTCGCCCCATTCGTTCTCGATGCACTCGACGCCATCCGCATTCTTCTCGACCTTGTGGTCGGCGACGATGAACGGATAGCCGATGGCCTTTGTCACACTCCGGACCCGCTTCTGCGCGGCGGCCGCATCGGTAAGCTGCCCGGCGCTCGACGACAGGAACCACCAGCCGGGCTGATCCGGATTGCGGCCGTCGTACTGCTTCAAATACTCCTCGCGTTTCATTCGGGCGCGGGCGTACGGCTCATGCGCATCGATGCTGAAGGTCACCACATTGAAAGCCCGACCCGCGCTGAACTCCGGATCGTCGGCCTGCATCTCGCGGAGGACCCGCAGCAAACCGTTGAGCACTTCGTTGCAGAGCTTCGGGCAGCGGTAGTACGCCGGCACGAGAATCGTGGGCTTGCCGCCCATCACTTCGCGGAGCGTCACCGGGCGGTTGTCGTGATCGTAGAAGACCGCATCGAGCGGCACGTTGCCGTTGAGGTTCTGCACGATGGCGAGCTTCGCCGCGGCTTCCGGTTCGAGTTCCCCCGGCCGCGGGGCCATGCCATACGAGCCGACGTTCTGCGCGGCGGCGCGCGGGCCGACGCATGTCAGCAAAATCAGAACGGCGATCGCGGCGAGCGGACGCATGGGAAAATCGATCCTCAAGACACTTCGATTTTTCATCGGAGCGGAAGTCGCCAGACTTCCGGG
>JAYVTJ010000537.1:0-4183 GCA_043774415.1 Fimbriiglobus sp.
TCCGCCACTCCACTCCCCACCCTGACGGCCAAAGACCTCACCACGGACCAAGAAGTCCGGTGGTGCCCCGGCTGCGGCGATTACTCTATCCTCGCTCAAATGCGCAAGGCCCTCACTTCGGTGGGCATCGCGCGTGAAAACCTCGCGTTCGTGTCGGGCATCGGCTGCTCCAGCCGCTTCCCGTATTACATGAACACCTACGGCTTCCACACCATCCACGGCCGGGCGCCGACGTTCGCCACCGGCCTGCGCCTCGCCAACCCCGACCTGCAAATCTGGATGGTGACCGGCGACGGCGACGGCCTGAGCATCGGCGGCAACCACCTGATGCACGTGCTGCGGCGCAACATCGACATCAAGATCCTGCTGTTCAACAACGAGATCTACGGCCTGACGAAGGGGCAGTACAGCCCGACGAGCCGCAAGGGGACCCCGACCAAGACGAGTCGCACCGGGTCGGTGGAAACGCCGATCCGCCCGCTGAGCTTGGCGCTCGCGGCCGAAGCCACCTTCGTGGCCCGCACCGTCGATGTGGACATCCAGCACCTCACGGCGACTCTGCAAAAGGCGGCGGCGCACAAGGGCACGGCCTTCGTGGAGATCTACCAGAACTGCAAGATCTTCAACGACGAAGTCTTCGCCTACGCCACCGACAAGAGCGTGAAGGCCGACAACCTGCTCTACGTCGAGCACGGCAAGCCGATGATCTTCGGCAAGAACCGCACGAAGGGGATCCGGCTGAACGGCCTCCGGCCAGAAGTCGTCGAAGTCGGCAAGGACTGCGGCCCCGACGACCTTCTGATCCACGACGAGAAGAGCGACGACCCGACTCTGGCGACGCTGCTCAGCCGGATGGTCGCCCCCGAGTTTCCCGAAGTGGTGGGCGTCTACCGCGCCGTCCGCCGGCCGACCTACGACGAACAGCAGACGAGCCAGATCGAAGAGGCCATCGCCAAGAAGGGCAAAGGGAAAGTGGCCGACCTGTTCAAGTCCGAAGACATGTGGACGGTCTCCTGAAGTGCGGAGTTGGGAATGCGGAGTTCGGAGTGGAAGAATCGGAGTATGAAGAAGTCACGCGGATGGATCGGCCATTCCGCATTCCGCACTCCGAACTACGCAATTCCAATGATCTGCCCCGTCTGCGGTCATGCGAATTTGCCGGGCGTCGAGCAGTGCTCGAACTGCCTCTTCGACCTGATGGCCATCGACCGGCCGATCCCGTCGGATCGCGTCGAATCGAGTTTGGTCGGCGATCCCGTCGCGGTGCTCGTCCCCAAGCGGCCCGTCACGGTCGCGGTGGAGGCGACCCTCGGCGAAGCGATCGCGAAGATGATCTCGCAGTCGGTCGGGGCGGTGCTCGTCGTCGGCGCCGCGGGGGAACTCCTCGGCATCCTCACCGAGCGCGACTTCCTCACGAAGGTCGCCGGCTCCGCCGATTTCTTCAAGCTCCCCGTCCGCGACTTCATGACGCGACAACCCGAAACGGCCGCGCCGGGCGATCCGCTCGCGTCTGCGCTGGCGAAGATGGACGGCGGCGGATACCGCCATTTGCCGATCACCGCCGCGGGCAAGCCGGTGGGGATGGTGTCGGTGCGGGACATGCTGAGGCACCTGGTGCACCTGTGCCAGTGATGCGACCGAGGGCGAATTCTGGAAAAACTCGGACGCGCGACTATAAAGCGCAGGGCTAGTCCGAACGCACTTTTCCGCAGTCTCGGGGAATCTCGATGGTGGCCCAAACACGCCGGAGACTCTTCCTGATCGGCTTGGGTCTCGTGCTGCTTTTCGCAGTCGTCTGGTCGCTCATCCCGCCGAAGCCCAAAGACCATTCGACGGTGAAAGTGGGCGTTTTCCTCTTCGCCCGGCACCCCATCATCACCGATATTCACGAGGGGTTCACCGAGGAGATGGACCGCGACGCGGCGAAGCGGCAGCGCAAAATCGAGTACGTGGTGAAATCCGCGGACGGCGACATGGTCCAAGCCTCGCAGGTGGCCTCCTTTTTCAAGACGTCGGATGTGGATGTAGTCTTCGCGGTCGGCTTGCCCGCGGCGCAGTCGCTCCAGACGGCGCAGGTGACGAAGCCGATCGTCCTCGGCGGCCCGCCCGATCCGGTGAGCGCGGGACTGGTCACCAGTTTGAAGGGCCACAACTCGAACATCACCGGCACGCGCTACCTGCCGCGCGTCGGCGTGATGCTGAGCGTGCTCGGCGGAGTTCTCCCCGGGGCCAAGTCCGTCGCCGTGTTCCACAATCCGGCCGAAGCGAACTCGATGGCGGTCGTGAAACTGCTCGATCTCGAAGCGAAGGCCGCCGGTATCGAAGTCCGCCACTTTCCGGTGGCGAACGCCCAGGAACTCGACGCCGCGCTCCGCGCGTTGCCGACGGCGAACGTGCAAGCCGTGTTCCTCCCGACGGACAATCTGATCCACTCGAACCTCGATCGGATCTTGGCGCAGACGACTCAAGTTTCGATCCCGGTGTTCGACTGCACCCGAGAATCGGTGCAGAAGGGGGCGCTCTTCTCGCTGGCGACCGACTACCGCCGGATCGGCAACCTCTCGGCGACGATCGCCGCGCAGATCGTTTTCGACGGAGTACCGCCGAATAAAATCGACATCCTCGACGTCTCCGAAGGGAAGCTCTACATCCGCTCGGACCACGCGCTCTCCGCGCGCTTCACCGATATCCCGAACTACCCGATCGAGCGCATTCCATGATGCAGCTCTTGGGCCTGCTGAGCGACACCGCGATCCTGGCCGGCATCCCGCTCTCGCTCTGGATCACGTTCCGGATCTGCCGCTACCCGGATCTCGCGCTCGAGCTCTGGGTCGCTTTCGGCGGAGCGGTCTACGGCTACTGCAAGGCGAATGGATTGGGATCCGCCACTTGGCTCGTCCCGACGGCCGTCGTCGCGCTCACCGCCGGATTCGGCACGGCGCTGCTGCGCACTTGGCGCGGTGTCCCCCCGATCCTGCTCAGCGTGGCCATCGCCTACATTTTGTACTCCGGCACGCTCGCGACCCTCGGCGGGGCCAATCTCAACTTGCGGCCGTTCCTGGCGGAGCCGCCCCACCCCGAAACCGCGCTCCTCTACAGCGGCGCCGCCTACGGGCTGATCGGCGGAGCGCTCTGGGCGGCGTTCAAAACTCGGTTCGGAATGCGCATTCTGGCGAGCGGGAGCAATCCGGAATTGGCCCGGCGCCACCGCGTCGAAACGGTGCTCTACCAGACGGTCGCGCTCGCGGGCGGATTCGCTATCGCGATGGTCAGCGGCGCCCTCTACAGTTGGCGCGCGGCGAATTGCGATATCAGCTACGGCGGCGGCAACCTCGTGTACGCCTTGGCGTGCGTGATCGTCGTCCGGTATCTGGTCCCCCGCCCGCACATGCTGCTGGCGTGCCTCGGCCTGTTCGCCTGCGGATTGGCGTTCAACTTCATCCTGCAATTCTCGCTGGCGCAGAACCTGCCGCCGCAGTGGACGCGCGGGATCACGGGCGCGATTCTGCTCGTGGTCCTCGTCTTCGCCGTGAGCCGCGGCGAATCGGAGAATCGGATCCTATGATCCCCGATTACACGTGGAAACGGGTCGCGCACTCGTACCGGGGTGCGACCGCCTTCGAACTCGGGCCGTTCGACCTCCGCATCAAGCCGGGGCTCCTCACGTGCTGGCTGGGGCCGAACGGCTCGGGCAAATCGACCTTGGCGCACTATTTGACCGGTGCTATCGGCGATTGCCGCTCGGAAACGCCGGTCTTCTACTTCAACCAGCGCCCGCAGGAAAACATCTACTCGGATCTGACGGTGGGCGAACACTTCCGGATGTTCTCCGCCGACGATTGGATGGAAGCGTGCCGGCTGTTCCCCGACATCGCGGCGTGGGAAGACAAGTATCCGGATCAGCTCTCCGGCGGGATGTTGCAACTGGTGGCGTTCCGGCTCGCGATCACCCGCTCGGCCTCGGTGCTCATCTTCGACGAGCTGACCAACCACCTCTCGCCGGACAGCGTCGAGAAAGTCCTCGCGTCGATCCGGAAACTCCTGAAAGAGCGCCCCGCGACCGCCTGCATTCTCATCACGCACGACATTCCCCTCGCCGCGGCCCAAGCCGACGAGGTGCAGTTTTTCCGGGAGGGCGGGATCGTGGAAGAATGGGACGAGAGCCGGCTCGGGCGCCGGCGGA
>JAYVTJ010000538.1:0-2899 GCA_043774415.1 Fimbriiglobus sp.
GATCAGCCGCTCGTACGCGGTGCGCAGTTCCTTCACGCTCAGCTTGCCGTCGCCGTTGCCGTCGAGCAGCGTGAAGAGGTTCGGCGTCCGCGTTTGGTGCATCAGTCCGAGGGCTTGCTTCGTGACCATCTGCTGCAGTTGGAAATAGCGATCGAACTCGGCGCGCGTGAGCTTGCCGTCGCCGTTCCAATCGGCGGGGTCGAAGAGCACGCGGAGCATCTGAAACTGCGGGCCGACCAAGTCCTTCTCGACGAGGAAATCCTTCCCGGCCGGGAAGAGGTAGGCGTAGGGATTGCCCGGCTGCGCGTACGGGGCCGTGGTCGTCCCCGCGCTCAGGTCGAGCGTCTGGCCGAAGATGCGGATGACCAATCGTTCCGGCGTCGTCTGCGTGGCGAACTCGATCCCTTCGGGCACCGCGCCCTTGCCGGAGATCAGCTTCGCGGTGCAGCTCTCGGGCCTCGATGCGGTGCTCAGTTCCACCGTGAAGTCGGGCGGCCCGGTGCGCCAGGCCTCGAGTTCCTTGGCGTCGAGCTGGCCGTCGCCATCGGCGTCGAGTTTGTCGAAAGCGTCCTTCGGCAGCGCGATCTCGGCGCGGCTCAGTTCGTAGTCGCCGTCTTTGTCGTAGCGCTTCAGCAGGGTTTGCACGACGCTGCCGGGGAGCGGGCCGGCGAAGCTGAGGATGTCGGCCGGGCCTTTCGCCGGGCCGTTGGGTCGGCCCATCATCTCCATGCCGGCGCCGCCGGGGGCGAGGATCGGGCTTTTCACCTTGACGGGGTTCGAGGTGATCTCGAACGCGGAGACGCATTCGTCCTCGTCGCCGTCGAGGGCGATGAGCAGTTTCTCGGCGCTGCGCAGTTCTTCTTCCGAGAGCTTCTGATCGCCGCTGGTGTCGAGGCGGGCGAAGAGTTCGGGCGTGAGCAGATCCGGGGTCGCATAGACGGGGGTTTCGCGCGTCCGGGCGAGTTCGACCGTCAGTTCGGTGTAGTAGTGGGCGAACTCCTCGAATGAAACCGAGCCGTCGCCGTCCTTGTCGAGGGCATCGAGAGTCGGCATCGCCCCACCGTTCTGGGCGCGGAAGCCGAAGCCCCCCGCGAGCATCGTCTTCACTTCCTGCTTCGAGTAGATCAGCTCGACCTCGCGCGCATCGAGCTTGCCGTCGCGGTTGCGGTCGAAGGCGTCGAACAGCGTGCGCAGGGTCTCGTCCCACTTCGCGAGGAACGATTTGCCCTCGTTGAGCGTGACGATGCGGATGCGGACCGGCCGGGTGCGGGCGAAGAAGACGGTCTCGAATTGATCGGCGCCGAGATCGCGCTTCGGCCGCACGAACGGCTCGGAGCGCTTCCGCAGCGGCTCCGAGGTGAAACTCTGCAAATTGGGCACGGACGCATCGGATCGCAAGGCGAACGGCGCGGCCTGTGACTTCACGAGCCCAGAGCCACCGACGAGCTGAGCCCCCGCCTTCGGAGATTCGGCGGAGATCGCCGGCAGCGCCGCCGCGAGCGCACCGAGTAGCAGGACCGCGGCCGAGTGCGGGGTCTTCATGCGAGGATCTCCGAGACCGGCTCGGCCGACTTATCCACGATCGGGATCGGCCGGCCGACATTCGACATGTTCTGCTTCTTCGGATCGATGCCGAGCGCGAGGCACGCGGTCGCCAGCAGATCCACGGTCGTGGTGACGCGGTCTTCGACCGTGGTGCCGTCCTTGCTCGTCTTGCCGATGGCCTGGCCACCTTTGATGCCGCCGCCGGCGAGCACCGTGGCCCACGCGTTCGGGTAGTGGTCGCGGCCCTTCTGCGGGTTGATCTTCGGCGTGCGCCCGAACTCGCCCATCCAGACGATGAGCGTATCGTCGAGCAGGCCGCGCTCTTTAAGGTCGCCCATCAGCGCGGCCCACGCGGTGTCGAGTGAACCGCAGAGGTTCTTCACCGCGGTGAAGTTCTCGCCGTGCGTGTCCCAGTTGCCGAGGTTCACCTCGACGAAGGGCACCCCCTTCTCGACGAGCCGGCGGGCGAGCAGGCAGCCCTGGCCGAAGAGGTTGCGGCCGTAGCGATCGCGGTCCTTGTCCTTCTCCTGCGACAGGTCGAAGACCTTCCCGGCATCCGACTGCATGAGCCGCGTGGCCCGGTCGTACGCCGACTGGTGGCTGCTCGTGATCGCGCTCGGCCGGCCGGCGCCGAAGTCTTCCTGCATCCCCTTCAGCATTTCGAGGCGGGCGTCGGCGTGCTCCTTGCTCACGGCGCCGGGGCGGGCGAGGTTCTGCACCTTCAGCACGGCATCGACGTCGATCATCTGGCCGGGGTTCTGGAAGACGTTGTCGGCGACGATGAGCGGGGCGTACTGCGGCCCGAGGAAGCCGGCGCCGAAGGCGTCCACGTTGAAAAAGCGCTGCGGGGCGATGCTGATGCAGTTGGGGAGTTCGTTCTTCGGGTCGCCGATCTCTTTGGACACCAGCCCGCCGAGGCCGGGAAATTGGATGCCGCCGAGGGGGAGGTTGCCCGTGCGCATGAGGAAGGTCGCCCGGCTGTGGTCGCCCTCCTTCGTGGACATGCCGCGGAGCACGGCCATCTTGCTGCCCCACTTGGCGAGTTCGGGCAGGTGTTCGCCGAACTGCAAACCGGGGGCGTCGGTCTTGATCTCATTGAACGGCCCGCCGTTCTCGTGCCCCGGCTTGAGGTCCCAGAGGTCGATCGTGCTCGGCCCGCCGTTCATCCAGAGGAGGATGCACGCCTTCTGCTTCTTCCGCTTCGGATCGGTCTGCCCTGACGCAGCGAGGCGGTTGAACCAGCCCGACGTAGCGCACCCGAGGCCGACGGCGCCGGCCTGCAAAAAGTGCCTTCTGGAAGTGCGGAGTGCGGAGTGCGGAGTGCGGAGTGAAGAAAAGGCTGCCATCGTTCGCT
>JAYVTJ010000539.1:0-13915 GCA_043774415.1 Fimbriiglobus sp.
CCGAGCAGGGCGAGCACGGGGCAGGCACCGATGAGCGAGGGCGGATCGAAGAGGCCGATGACGACCGCGAGTGCGCAGCCGAGGAACCCGAGGAAGTTGAGTGTCAACTCGGCCACCTGCTTCAGCACCGGGTCGGTTTCGTTGCGGGCGAACGGCGTGAAGAAGAGCAGACCGAGGGTGGCCGTCATCACGCCCCACGGGAAGAAGCGGTAGCCGGTGATCGCGGCCGTGGCCCCCTCCGGTTTGCCGGGAATGCACGAGATGACGAGCGCCGCGAGGATGAGCAGGGAACCGGCGGCGCCGTAGACCCGGCGGATTTCGATGTCGGTGTCGCGCAGGGCGTGCAGGAGCAATCCGACGAGTCCGATGGCCGCGAGGATGTAGCCCTGCCCCTCGCTGATCCAGCGCGGGCCGTACTGGTTCGCGACGATCGCGGCGATGCCGAGCGTCGTCGGGAAGAGGCTCGCCACGCCGACGACGCGGAACGCGATCGGGTTGTCGGCGCGGACCTCCGAAGGGGCCTGTTCCGGAGGAGCGCTCGCGATCGCCTGACTCATGGATTGCCTCGACGTTTCTGTAGGTCACGCTCCGCGTGACGTCGCCCATCGCCGATCCGAAAGCTTCAGTCTTCCCTGCGTCACGCGGAGCGTGACGTACACGGTCCGACTCACGCGCGGCTGTACGCCACCTTCATGAACGTATCTTCCAGGCGCTCGCGCCTCAGTTCGAGCCGGCGCAGGCCCCAGCCCTTCTCGGCCATGCGCTTCGCGATCTGCTCGCGCGGATCGCGGTCGTGGCCCAGATCCAATTCGTAGGTCGTCCAGCCGTCGTCGGCCGCGCCGTCGCGGACGCCGGTCACGCCGTCCAGCCCCTTCAGCGCCGTCTCGACGTCGCGGAGCGGCCCGCGGATTTCGACGATGATCCGCGAGGGCCGATCGGCGAACTGGCCGAGCTTGCCGTCGAACTGGATCTTGCCGCGGTGGATGATGATGACCCGGTCGCAGACCTTCTCGACATCGGTGAGCTGGTGGCTGCTGAAGAGCACGGTGTGCTGCCCGGCCAGCCCGCGGATCGTGGCGAGCGTTTCTTCCTGCTGGATCGGATCGAGTCCCGAGAGCGGTTCGTCCATGATGAGCACGGGCGGATCGGCGAGGAGCGCATCGGCGAGTCCGACGCGCTGGCGGTAGCCCTTCGAGAGGGTGCCGATGAGCCGGCGGCGCACCTCGACGATGCGGCAGCGCTCGAGGCAGTAGTCGATTCGCGAGGCGCGGTGGGCGCGGTCGATGCCCTTCAATTTGGTCCGGGTCGCCAGGTACTCTTCGACGCGCATCTCGGGATAGATCGGCACGCTTTCGGGGAGGTAACCGAGCACCCGGCGGACTTCCATCGACTGGTACATCACGTCGAAACCGGCGATGGTGGCATAACCGCTGCTCGCGGGCATGAACGTGGTCAGGATGCGCATGGTCGTGGTCTTGCCGGCGCCGTTGAGGCCGAGGAATCCGACGAGTTCCCCGGTCTCGACGCGGAAGTCGATGTGGTCCACGGCCAGGACCGACCCGTAGCTCTTGCAGAGGTTCCGAACCTCAATCGCCGGCGACACCATACAGCCACCCCTGCGCAGCGGACGCGGACCGATGCAGGGGTATGGTAGGACGGCGCGCGGAGACGGGTAGCGGAAGAGTTGTCGCTTTGGCGAGCGGCGCGGCGTGTGCCCGCCGTGGATCGACGTGGACATGGCGGGCTTACGCCGCGCCGCTCGCCTTCGATCCCGGATTCCGCAATTCCGCACGCGCCTTCGGATTGACGCGCCCCGGTCGGATGGGTAGAAGGCTCGCCTCAGTGGAAATCCACGACAGGAAGTCGAACCGACCACGGTGGTGCGCTGCGGGGTGGAACACCCGCGGCCCCGCCACGGAACCGCCAGAGGAGGGCGCAGTTGTGAAGCGAACGATGCTGCTGTTGGGGGCGCTGGTGGCGCTCGGCCTCGGATTGTACATCACGGGTCAAGTCTACGCCCAGACGCCGGGCGCCGGCCCGACGCCGGCACCGGGGGCGCCCGCCGCGAAGCCGGCCCGCACCGACCCGACCCGCGTGGCCGTGTTCAACGTGGCCAAAGTCATGAAGGACTTCCAGAAGTGGCAGTTCTACGCCATCACCATGAACAACAAGCGGATCACGGCCGCGGGCGAACTCGGGAAGATGCGGAACGAGATCCTCGAACTGCAACAAAAGGCCGAAAAAGAACCCCGCAAGGAGATTCAGGACGGTTTGGCCCGCGCCATGCTCGACAAACAGCGCGCTTTCGAAGATCGCGAGCGCACCTACCGCAAGCAACTGGACGAGGAATCGGCTGCGCACCTGAAGAACCTCTTCGTGGAAATCCAGCGGGCCGTGGGCGCCGTCGTCGAAAGCAACGGCTATGACGTCGTCTTCGCCTACCCCGATGCCGTGACCCCCGAAGAGGCCGCGTCGCCCCTGATGGTGGACCTCAAAATGCGTCCCCCGGCCGCGATTCCGTTCTTCGTGGCGAAGTCCGCCGACGTGACGGATGTGCTGATCGCAACCCTGAATACGAACTTCAAAGCTCCGGGTGCGATCCCGACTCCGATTCCGATGCCGACGGCTGGGCCGGTCGTGCCGGTGGGTGCCAAGTGAAAATCGTAATTTGCGGGGTCTAAGTAGATGTGGAAACCTCCCCGGTCGATCAATATACCAATCGCCGGGGTCGTTTTCCCAACAGCCACGAACGGAGTCTGGGCCGAAGCGAATGGGCCGAAGTGCCTTCCGGCGATCACGGGACGGTAACGGACGGTACGGTGACAAGGCGGGACGACATGCTGAAAATGGGCTACCGACACCAGCGGACACTCGCCCGGATGGCTTCCATCGCGGGGCCGGGCATGGTGACCGGCGCGCCGGTGAACGTCCGGCTGCACCCCGCCCCGGAGAACACCGGGGTCGTCTTCGTGCGCTCGGATCGCCCCGGCTACCCCGTGATCCCGGCCCGCGCCGAGTGGGTCTCGAGCACCCAGCGCCGGACCACCCTCGGCGGCGGCGAATCGGCCGTCACCCTCGTCGAACATCTCTTGGCCACCTTGGCCGGCCTCCGCGTCGATAATTGCGTCATCGAACTCGACGGCCCCGAACCGCCCGGTCTCGACGGCTCCGCGGCCGGATTCGTCGAAGCCGTGCTCGACGCCGGCTACGATTTGCTGCCCGCCCGTCGCTCCGTGTGGGCCGTGCAGGAATCGGTCGTCGTCCAGCAGGGGGGCGCGACGGTCGCCGTCCACCCGGCTTCGGCCGATGCGCCGAACGAACTCCTCGCCACCTACATGCTCGACTACGGTGCGGATTCCGACATCCCCCGCCAGTCGCACACGATGAAGGTCTCTCCGGAGACGTTCGCCCGCGAAGTCGCCGACTGCCGGACGTTCGTCCTCGAACGCGAAGCCCTCACGCTCCGCTCCGTCGGCGTCGGCCGGCACCTCACGGCCAAAGACCTGCTGGTCTTCGGCGCGCACGGCCTCATCGAAAACAAGCTCCGCCACGCCAACGAACCGGCCCGGCACAAAGTTCTCGACCTCATCGGCGATCTCTCGCTGTGCGGCGTCGATCTCATCGGCCACGTCGTGGCCTACCGCTCCGGGCACTCGCTCAACGTGAATCTGGCCAAGGCGCTGATCCTCAAGGCCCGGGCCGCCGGCGCCGACATCGCCGCGATCCCCGCCGTGCCGCCGGCCCTCCGCCGGGCGATCTTCCCGGGTCGCCGCAGCAGGGTCGCCTAATGGGGTTGGCACACGCCGCGAAAGAATTTACGATAGTCGTCCGGCCACCAGGGAAGGTGGCCCGGTCGATCGGCACAGGGGCTAGGACGGCATGACCCGCTTTCGCATGGCCGTCGTCGGCGTCGGGCACCTCGGGCAGCACCACGCCCGAATCCTGTCGCAGTTCCAAGACGTCGATCTCGTCGGCGTCGTCGATGCGGATTCGACTCAGGCCACCAACGTCTCGAAGAAGTTGCGGACCCGCGCGTTCACCTCGCACGAACCGCTCCTCGGCCATGTGGACGCCGTCTCCATCGCCACGCCCACGGCGTACCACCACGCGGTCGCCGCCGACTTCCTGAAGCGCGGTATCCCGGTGCTGGTCGAAAAGCCCGTCTGCAAGACCGTCGAAGAAGCCGATGAACTGATCGCCCTCGCCTACGAGGCCGATGTCCCGTTCCAAGTCGGGCACATCGAGCGCTTCAATCCGGCCTTCGAAGAACTGCTGAAGCGGCCCATCACGGCGAAATTCATCGAAGCCGAACGCCACGGTCCGTACACCGGTCGCTCCGTCGATATCGGCGCCGTCCTCGACCTGATGATCCACGACCTCGACCTGCTGCTGGCCCTCGTCGGCAGCCCGGTGCGGGAAGTTTCCGCCGTCGGCGCCGCCGTGTTCGGTGGCCACGAGGATATGGTCAACGCCCGCATCGTCTTCGAGACGGGTTGCGTCGCCCACGTCACGGCCAGCCGGATCGCGGCCCGTCCGAAGCGGCGGATGCGCATCTGGGCACCCGAAGGCTACGCCGGGATCGACTTCGTGACCCGCAAGCTCTCGCTCGTGCAGCAGTCGGACGAACTCCGCCGCCAAGGACTGCGGCCCGAGCGCCTCGACACTGCGGCCCGGGCGCGCTTGAAGGACGAAATCTTCGGTCGGCACTTGGAAGTGCTGAACGTGGACGGCGACCGGAAATGGGATCAGCTCACCTCGGAACTCCGGCACTTCGTCGACTGCGTGAAGTTCGGTCGTCGGCCGCGGGTCACGGGCGAATGCGGCCGCGATGCGCTGGCGCTGGCCGAGAAGATCCTCGCGAGTCTGCGCGGGCACACCTGGAACAACGAGATCGACGGCCCGACCGGTCCGAACGACATGCCGACGCCGGCCGGGAAACTCTTCGAGCAGGTCCGCCGCGAAACGGAAGCGGCGTGAGGGCGAGGTAGCCCATCGGGACAAGTGCGAAGGTCGACGGTGCATTTTCTTCTGCTGACACAGATGGGGCGTTCAGGAAAAGTGTTCCCGCCGATGGCCGTTCTCAAGGTTGGAGATGGGGGCGTCGGTCACGTCTTACCCGAAAAATCTGGTGAGCCACAACCTGACAGCCGAATGCTATTTTGCGCGAACTGTCGGTATATCGACGCGATACAAGTAACTGTCGCAGGTGAAGTGGATCGCATCGCCTCGTCCGACGACTCGGTCAGCGACCAAGGGGTTGCCTTCCCGATCTCCAAATGTGATCTCTTCAACGAATTCCACTCGCCCGGTGCGTCGGAGCGAAAAGAGCCGGTAGACATCGCGATCCTTGTAACCGCCCCGAAACAGGGCATGCCCGGCGCAGATCGCAAACGCATCGCTGCCCTTTTCGGGCATCTGCCAGAACGATGCGATTTCCCGACGATGCAGGTGCACGAGTGGAAATTGCGTGTAGTAGTACAGCCAAACGTCATCGGCCGATTCGACGTTCAGCGCGTAGCAATCGCAAATGGAATCGAGGCCCGCGCTCGGTTGGAACTCGTAGATTTTGTTTCCCGCGGAATCCCATGCGACCAATCCCGACGCCCCCACGGGATTCGACCACCCATAGTTGCCGAACACGCCTTCGTCGAAGAAGCTCGTCCAAATCACACCTTCGGCTGTGGTTTGCACGGATTGGATGCCGTCCCCCAGAAGGATTTCGCGGGTGAGCGTTCCATCGCGAGTGTACACGCGCCCGTTCTTTTCGAAGTTGTCTCTGCTTTTGTAACGGGAGCGACTGCAGACCAGTAGCAGTTCGTCGGCCAGCGGTTGAATGTCGTGGATGTTGAACTTCTCGGCTTGGATCGCAACATCGAGAACTGGCTGCGAGCCTGACAATCCGACGACGCGATACGATTGAGAACGGTCGGGAACTGTCTTCGCAAAGCTCGCGCCACCCGTATTCTCAAACCGATAGTCGAGAGTGCCCAATGCGATCACGAAGTACGCCACGCCGTCGGGGCCGACGTTGAAGGCGACGAGTTCCCCAGCGCCGATGAACTCGGCAAGCGACGCGATAGGCGAAAGACGGATGGTTTTGCTCATGGGAGCGCAAGCGGTACGCTAACCGGCCGGATGATTGCCAAGCATCATCGCCCATAACTTCAGCGGGTCAAGTGCATTCCCAACCTCACGCCACTGCGACCGGTGCGGCGCGCTTCATCAGGTAATTCTTCGCGAGCGCATCCAGCTTCAACACCCCGAAGCCGGCGCCGAGCACCGCGAAGACGCCGCCGAGCACCCAGCCCAGGTCGATGAGGCGCTGCTTGCCGCGGAGGTTCCGCAACTGCGACTCGCTCACTTCGATGTCCACGGTCGCCCACTGTCGGCTCGCCTCCAAATTGCTCGCCTTCCACGCCTCCCGGATCTCCGGCGATGGCGGCACATCCTTCGCCGAATTCGCGGCCACGTACTCGCCCGCGATCTGCTCGTCCGACGGCAGCACCTGGATCGGCGGGTCGAGCGATTGCAGCACTTCGGCGAGGCGCTGGCGGGCCGCACGGCGGGCGTCGCGGAGCGCGTCTTCGCGGTTCGTGTAGGCCTTGTCGCTCCGGACGCCGACGATGCGGATCGCCGCCTGCGGATGGAGCGGGTCGGCCTTGGTCACGGCCGCAGTCGTGTCGGTCGTCGTCTCGGCGACGATGAAGACGGTGCCGCCGCCGGCGCGGTCGGGCTTGGCGCGGTCGGCATTGGCGAGCGCCGCTTGGCCCGCTTTCGCACCCCCTTCGATGCCGTTGAGTTCGCTCTCCTGCAAGCTGCGCGGGCTGGCCTTCGCGATCTTCACCGGCCCCGGCGCCACGATGACGTGATCGGGCCGGATGTCCGAGCGCGCGACGTAAATCGCAACGACGCCGAGCACCGCCATGATGGTGAGGACGCGGAAGGAGAGTACGCGGCTCGGCTTCTCGGAGCGCGGGCGAACTTCGCGATGGCGGTCTCGATCTCGGTCGCGGCGGTCGTGGCGTGGCATGGGAAAAATCCCCTCGGGGATGTCGATGGTGGAAGGAATCAGGGCGAAGTTCGAATGTTCACAGCCGTATTGATCCCGGAGGGATCGCAGATATTAGCCGGCGGTCAAAGACCGCCGGATCCGAACCTCTCACAACTCGACCCCGGAGGGGTCGCAGTATATGAACGGGCCGCTGCGACCCCTCCGGGGTCGAGGCAATGTGGCACAGAGTCCGGTGGTCTGCGACCACCGGCGAATATCTGTGACCCCTCCGGGGTCTGGTCAGTCACATGCCGCTGCGACTACGCGAAATTCCCTTCAGGCCCGGCCGAGTCGCAACTTCTTCGCCGAATAGACCTTCGCGCTCGGCGTCCATGCGCTCACGGCCTGCACGGCGACGACGGCCAGCACAATCGGCACGATGCCCATCGCCGGGGAGCCGGCCTCCCACGGCCAGAGGAAGAGCAGTGCCCCGCTCCAGAAGCCGGCGGCCAGCAGCGGGAACAGGCTGAAGCGCTCCTTGCGATCCCGCGCGGCGGCGCGCCACCAGCGGCCGGCCGCTAGCGCCACGCCGAAGTAGAGCAGGTAGCGCACGCCCGTGCTGAACGCGTCCGGCGGCATTGTCACGGTGCCGAACAGGTACGCCTGCGAACTCGTGGACGGTATCGGTCCCGCCGAGCGCGGCATCGTCCAGCCGTCGAGCCAGAAGGCGAGCAGGCCGACGAGCAGGCCGAGTGCCCCGAGGCGCGCCCGCCGCGCCCAGCCGTCGGGGCTGCGGAAGGTCGCCGCGCCGGAGCCGATCATCACGGCCCACGCCAGCGCCGTCGTCACGAGGAAGAGCTTCATCAGCCCCGTCCAGTCGGACGGATTCGCCAGCAACCCGTACGGAACGAGACCGAGCGCCGCGATGGCGGGAACCAGCAACAGCGAACCGAGCAGGGTCGTGAGGCGGTCGCGGAACGTCGGCGGCACGACGGGCTTCGCCATCGGCAGCGGCGTCTTCGCATCGACCTTCGGACTCGCCGGGATCGGTGGCGCTTGCAGGCGCTGCGGGATCGGCGGCGCCTTCGGCAGCTCCGGATCGGGCGTCAGGATCAATCCGGCCGGTGCGGCCATGGCGGCCACATGCGAGACGCGCACGCCGACCGGCATAGCCACCGGCAAATGGATCGGCTCCACGGCCTGGGCCATCTCGGCCATGCTGGCGTAGCGCCGGTTCGGATTCTTGTCGAGCGCCTTCGCGATGATCGGCCGGAACGGTTCCGGCACGCCGCTCAGATCGGGGGTCGCGGTCAGGTGCTTCATGAGGATCTCCCCATCGGATTCCCCGTCGAAGGGGATTTTGCCGGTCAGCATTTCGTGCAGGACGATGGCGCAGGCATACTGATCGATCTTCTGGCTGTAGTTTCCGGTGCTCACTTCCGGGGCCATGTAGTGCACGGTGCCGACGGTGCGCGTCTGGCGCTGACTCGTGCTGATCGACTTGCAGAGGCCGTAGTCGCCGACCTTCAGCGTGCCCGCTTCGACGAAGATGTTCGCCGGTTTGATGTCGCGGTGGACGACGCCGCGGTCGTGGAGGTGCCCGACGGCGCGGGCGAGGGCGGCGAACCATTCCTTCGTGAGGCTCAGCGGCAGACCGGTCGGATGGCGGTTGAGCACGGCGGACATCGACTCGCCGAGGATGTACTCCATGACGAGCCACTTCTGGCCCTCGGCATCTTCGCGGAGGTCGTACACATGCACCAGATTCGGGTGCTTCATGTTGAGGCAGTTGGCGACGCCGCGCAGTTCGACGTCCGTATGGCCGATCAGGAGTTTGAGCGCGACTTCCTTGCCGCCGTCGCTGACGGCGAAGTAGACTTCGCCGAAGCCGCCTTTGCCGACGCCGCGCTTGATGGTGAACCCTTCGAGCGGCTCCTGCCCCGATCGGTACTTGAACTTCATCGCAGTCCCTCGGGATCGCGTTCCGGGGCGAATGGCGCCGCGGGGCGCGGTCGCCCTGATCCTCCGGATATTCGCCGGAACGGGCCGGGCATTTCACCCGGAGCGGCGGATTTCCGCGCGGATCCGCCTCAAGGGATTATAGCCGAACGGGTTGGGGCGGATGCGCTCACCCCCCGCCCGAGTTCCAGCACGTCCCAGAGACTCGGGTCGTCGGAGAAGGGGAACTCGGCGTTGACGCCGAGATATTGATCGCCGAGTTCCCCATCGCGGACGTGGTAGTAGACGCCCCAGCGCGGGTGCTGCTCGGGATCGAAACCGGCGAGGGCCGCGGCCGGGAGGAAGGCTTCGAGCCGGTAGCCGGCCTTCAGCGCATGATGGCGGAAGAGCACCGTCGCAGCGTCGGCGAACGGGGCGTCCTGCTGGGCGCGGTTGACCTTCGATTGACCGAACGCCGGTTCGTCCTTCTCCGGCCCGCCGCCGGTCGGCAGGAAGTGGAACTGGTGACACGTCCGGCCGGCGCGGTGGCTCGTGCGGGAGTCGCGGGTGTCGAGCCAGAGCGTGAGGCCGTCGGCCGAGCGCGGCCGGTCGGCGTCACCCTGCACCGGTTGGCGCTTCGCGGGGACGATCAGTTGGACGCCGAAGCCGAACTCGTTCCAGGCGAGGCGCAGGTCGGCGAAGTTGGCGCGGCCGTCGAGATCGGCGAAGTTGTTGAGGCGCGCCGACTCGGGAAGTTCGAGGAGGGCGTCGCCCTTGGCGAGCGGCATGGCGCGGTGATACGCGCAGGCGTGCGCCAAGCGGACGAGGAAGCGGTTCGGCACGAGCGCGGGCATGGGTCAAATCCCGGAGAGTTCGAGTCGCCCGTTCGGGCCGTCGAGGAAGATACGGGCGAGGTTCAACCCGGCGCGACCGGATGAGCGGAATGACTCGGAACGTCCGGGCTCACTTCTTCGGTTCCTTCTTCTTGAACAGCACGATGTGCTGCCACGGCAGCGTCTTGATCGTCTTCTCGTGCTCCACGTCCGCGAACTCGGCCATCTCCAGGATCACCTGGCGCTCGGTCATCTTGTGAACCAGCTTGATCGGCACTTCGGCGTCCTCCAGGCGGAACTCCACGAAGGCGATGCGGCCGCCCGGCTTCAGCGCGGCCACCATCTTCGCCGCCATCTCGTAGGGGTGCGAGAATTCGTGGTAGACGTCCACGAGGATGATCAGATCGACGCCCGCCTTCGGCAGCTTCGGGTCGGTCTCGGTACCGAGGATCAGCTCGACGTTCTCGACCTTCGCCTTCTTCGCCTTCGCCGCCATGAGGTCGAGCATCTCCTGCTGGATGTCCACGGCGAGGATCTTCCCCTTCGCGCCGACGAGCGGGGCCATGCGGAAGGTGTGGTAGCCGCTGCCGGCGCCGATGTCGGCGACGACTTGGCCCGGCTTCACGTCGAGCGCCTTGAGTAGCTTCGTGGGAGCCTCTTCCTTTTCGCGATTGGGCCGTTCGAGCCAGCCGGCCCCCTGGTGGCCCATCACTTGGGCGATTTCGCGGTCGAGGTAGAACTTGCCGATGCCATCGGGGTCGTGCTTCTCTTTGGTGACGTACTTGGGCGCCTTCGGCTCCGGCTCGGCGCCGAGCGCGAACGCGGGGATGAGCAGCAGGGCGAAGGCAAAGAAGCGCATAGGAACCTCGATTTGTCATCGATCCGGAATGAGTCCGCTTCGTAGGTCGGGTCGAGTCTTCGAGGCCCGACACCGGCCATCGTCGGGCCTCGAAGACTCGACCCGACCTACAAGAATTTCCGAACCGGCCATCCGCCTACAGCGCGCCGGCGGTCGATGCGCCGATCGATGCGGACGAAACGGCACGATCGGGAATTGAACCCGTCGGCAGAGACATTCCCAAATGTTCCCGCGCAGCGGCGAGGAGTTCGGCGTCGTCCGCATCCCAGATTTCGGCATCCGCCCAGCCGGCGACGTTGGCGACCAACTGCCCGATGCGCCAGTGCGGATAGCGCCGCGCCAATTCGGCCAGGGCCGCGAAGACCTCGGATCGCTCGTTCCCGATCATGGCAGCATCTCTCCGACACGGGGCATCTTCGTCACGTCCAGATTCGGCAGGGTCGCGATCACTTCGGCCGGAACCGCTTCGCCCGGTCGAAGTTTGGCGGCGCGGGTTGCACGCGTAACGCCGTCGTTGATCCGGAAATGGCCATCTCGCCCCCGGACCAATTCCAGCGGCGGCATTCCATCGAGCGAATCGCCGAGCTTGGCGATCTGCCGCGCGAGCTTCACCGGA
Organism: Fimbriiglobus sp.; assembly: GCA_043774415.1. Lineage (GTDB taxonomy): Bacteria > Planctomycetota > Planctomycetia > Gemmatales > Gemmataceae > JALHQU01. The sequence continues at coordinate 11,238 of JAYVTJ010000539.1, forward strand.
TCGGCCCCTTGCGACCGGATGCCCGGAGGCAAATGGAGCCCGGCCGGATCGACCGAAATGAATTCGCGCATGCGGCCGATCTCCGAACGGGGTCATTGTACCGCAAGGGGAACTCCTCGCCGCCACCAACCCCGCCATTCGGCACGGCCCATGCTAGTGGAATATATTCCACCAAATCCGCGCCGGCCATTTGACACGGACCCCTCCATCGCTTATATCCTAGTGTTCACTCTGTACATCCATCGACCGCCGAAAGGAGTGGGTGGCCTTTCGGGAGTTCCCACATGGTCCGCCGCACGATCCCCCTCCGCACCGACTTCCAGCATCCGGGCTGCGACACCACCCCGGACGAACTCGAATTCGCCCTCGCGATGTACGCCTTCCAGAAAAAACACGACCGCCGCTTCCCCGCTTGGAGCGAAGTCCTCTACGTCCTCCGCTCCCTCGGTTACTCGAAGGGATCGCCGCCGGACGAACCGGCGCCGGTCCGCAATCCGTACGGCCCCGCACTGTCCCACACCCCCACCCCCGAGGAGATCGAAGCATGTTCCTGATCCGGCGCCTCGGGGCTTGGCGGAAAGCGCAAAGCCAAAACTCCCGACCCGTCACCGGGGTCGGCTCGCCTCGATTCTTCGCACCGCCGTATCCGACGGGCGGCTGGTGGAAGAACGATCCGGCCGAGCAACTGCGGAACTACACCTCGTGGGTTTACGCGGCCGTCAACGCCATCGCCCAAGAGGTCGCCCGGCAGCGGCCGCACCTGTACGTGAACACCGGCCAGGCCGAGCACGAGCAGACGCCGCTGCCGCACACTCATCCGCTCTGCCGGCTGCTCGACGAGCCGAACCCGTGGCTGACGCCGTGGGAACTCTGGTACTCGACGATCGTGTCGCTGGAACTCACGGGCAATTGCTTTTGGTACATCGCCCACGACCGGGTGAATGGCGAACCGGCGGAACTCTGGATCGTGCCGACGCCGTGGGTGAAGGTGCTCCCCGATGCCCGAGAGTACGTGAAGGGCTACGAGGTGAGCGCGCCGGGCCTGCCGACGGAGTCATTCCAGCCGCATGAGATCGTGCATCTGAAGTATCCGAATCCGCTCGATCCGCACTACGGGCTGTCCCCGTTGCAGGCCAATGCGCTGACGGTAGATTCGAATTCGGAACTGCTGAAGTCGCGCTATCAGGCGTTCCTCGCGGGATCGCGGCCGGGCCTCGTGCTGCACACCGAGCAGATGCTGAGCGATCAGACGCTGAAGCGCTTCGAGGAGCGCCTGACCGAGAAGTTCGCCGGCCGCGGCAACTGGCACCGGCCGCTCGTGCTCGAACAGGGATTGAAGGCCAGCCCGTGGACGCTGACGCCGGCCGAGATGGACTTCCTCAACTCGTCGAAGATGACGCGCGACGAGATCCTGGCGATCTTCCGGGTGCCGCCGCCGATCACGGGGATCTCGGAGAACGTCGGGCTGGGGTCCGGGATTTGGGACGGCGCCCGGGCGATGTTCTGCGAGGGGACGGTGCAGCCGAAGCTCGAACTGCTGGGCCAATCGCTGACGCGCGACTTGGGGCGGCGGTACGGTCCGGACGTGGTGGTGAGCTTCCCCGATTGCTCGCCGCGGGTGCTGGAGCAGCGCCGCAAGGACGACGAGCTGGACGCGCGGCTGGGCCTGCGGACCTACAACGAAATCCGCAAGAGCCGGGGGCTTCTGCCGCTGCCGGACGCGAAGTTCGATTCGCCGATTTTGCCGAAAGGGTGATGGTCTCTCGAGCGGTGGGCGTGAGCCTTCCGTGGAATTCGTCCGCGGTCACCTTCGCAGTCTCGGAGGGCTTACGCCCACCGCTCGGGATGATCGATCCCGACTCCGCCATCTCCGTTTCCTCCATCACCGAGACTCCCCCATGACCTCGCTCATCCGGGCCGACCCCGCCGCGCGGACGCTCCACCTCGACGCCGCCAAGATGGTCCTCCGCAGCGTCATCACCTCCTCCGAACCCGACCGGGCCGGCGATGTCGTGATGCCGCTCGGCCTCCGCAACGCCGAAGAGTTCCTGCTCAACCCCGTCGTGCTCTGGGCGCACAACCGCACCGCCGTGCCGCCCATCGGCACCTGCCAGTGGCTCGACCTCCAGCCGAACCGCATCGTCGCCGAGACGAAGTTCGCGCAGAACGTCCCCTTCGCCGAAGACGTCTTCCGGCTCTACGAGCAGGGCGTCCTGCGCGGCTGGTCGATCGGCTTCATCCCGCGGAAGGTGAAGCCGCTGGCGAAGGGCGCCCGCATCGACGACTGGGAGCTGCTCGAATACTCGGCCGTGCCGATCCCCGAGAACCCCGGCGCCCTGACGCTGGCGCTCCAGAAGGGCCTCGTGAAGACGAGCGAGCTGCGCGACTGGCTCTGGCAAATCCCCGACGACCGCGGCGGTCGGGTCTGGCGGGCGTATCCGAACGCGGATGCGTTCGCCGATCTGCTGGCGAAGGCGGGGTGAAGACCGTCTTCGCCCCGAAGGGGCCGACTTACTTAGCCCAGGGCGGAAGCCCTGGGTAAGCCAGCCCCAAATCTCCCGCCCCGACGGGGGCGGCTGATAGGCACACCCCACGACGCCGGCCCATTCGGGGCGGAGGCATTTGAATCACCTGACCCAGGGCTGCCGCCCTGGGCTAAGTAAGTCGGCCCCTTCGGG
>JAYVTJ010000540.1:0-1768 GCA_043774415.1 Fimbriiglobus sp.
GCCTTCCTCAAGAAGTATTACGATCTGAACTTGCTCCATCAGATCACGACCTTCACGCTGAAGCGCGACAACGCCTACGAGATCGGCGACGACAAACGCCAAGCGAAAGATCGCGCCGACCTGACCGTGACGATCGTCACGGAAGCGCTCGTGCTCGACGGCGCCCCGTCGCGCAAGACGCTCCTCTCGGCGCCGGTGTCCGGCGGCTCCGTCCTCGGCGGCGCCGGCCTCTACAGCATGGAGAACTCCTCGGCGCAGATCGGCCGGGGGATCGCGCCCTACTCGCTCGTGCAGGTGCTCGCGACGACCGCGCGCGATTACGTCCTCGTGACGGCCCGCGACATCCTGCATGGCCAGCTTCCGGCTCCGCCGAAGGTCGTGATTGCGCCGCCCAAGGGCGTCGATCCGCCACCGCCGCCGGGTCCGGACATCAGTCCGTTCATCCGCCTCGTGTCGATCGTGAAGTCGTCGGACGGCTCGGCGCACATCGAACTCGCCGACCTCTGGAACAACTTCGACTTCGAGATCGACTTGGAGCAGAAGGGCGAGAAGCTGATCGTGAAGGCGATCCGCTACAAGAAGGAGAAGCAGTCCGACAAGAACCCCAACGGCCGCGTCGCCGACAAGGACTTCCCCGGCGGCGGGATGCTCGCTTTCGCGGACGAGAAGTCGCGGACGAAGCACCTCTTCAAAATCTACGGCATCGACGGCACCGCGCTGATCCTGAGCGAGACGGCGGGCCAGGAGCCGAAGGCGGCCGCACCCAAATTCGGCCCGAAGCCGAAGCCGGCGGTCGATCCGAAACCGGCACTCCTCGGCGGCCTGTACGCGGCGGCGCCGGCGCTGCCGAAGGCCGAGAAGTTCTACCGCTGGGAGGTCGGCGTGCCGCTGAAGGACATCAAGGAGATGAAGCCGGACGAAGCGGAGAAGGCGATCCGGCGGGCGCTCGGCGGCCTGCTGGAAGTGTCGGGCGCCGCACCCGATCCGAAGGAGCGGGAAGTCGCCCCGGTGCCGGTCGTCGTGCCGGACGACGACATGTGAACCGAGTTCGGCCTTCGTTGTTTTCGTAGAGTGGGCCGAGTCATCGAGCCCCACCGTTCCCGAAACGTGGCATGGTGGGGCTCGAAGACTCGACCCACCCTGCAAGGCCGAGTCCGTCTTCACTTCTTCTTGAAGATCACGCCGCGCTGGTTGAGTTCGCTCGCGCCCGCTCCGGTCGCGGTGAACTCGAAGAGTTCATCCGCGAAGAAGCCGGAGGCCGCGCGGAACTTCTCGCCCTGTAAGTGCTCGAGCGGCACGCGGAACGAACTCCACTCCCAGACCAGCTTGCCGGCGTCGAGCTTCACTCGGCCGGTGCCGTACGCCGGGTGCTCGTACTCCCCCGCGTGCGCTTCGAGCGTGGCGAGCGGCTTCTCGCCCGGCTTGCGGTCGCGGTCGCGCTTCTCCTTCGCTTCGAGCTTCGCCGCGGCTTCGGCGTCGTCCAAGCCCCGGTAGTACTTCGTCCAGTCCTTCGGTTCGAGGCCGAGGAAGCGGTCGAGGAGCGCGTTCGTCAGCGCGATATTCGCTTTCGTCTCGTGGAGGTTGTTCAGCAGCGCGATGCCGAGGCCCTCTTCGGGCAGCAGCGTGATCTGCACGCGGAAGCCGTCGATGATGCCGCCGTGGGCGACGACGAGCTTGCCGCGGTGATCGTAGACCACCCAGCCGAGCGCGTAGCTCACCTGCTTCGAGTCGGGGTAGATGTCGGCGATCAGACCCTCGCGGCGCATCG
>JAYVTJ010000541.1:0-4091 GCA_043774415.1 Fimbriiglobus sp.
GCCCGAGGACGCCGGCGCGCTCGGCGAAATCCGCCAGCAGATCGGCATCCCGCTCATCTGCGACATCCACTTCGACTACAAGATGGCGCTGGCGGCGCTCGACCACCCCATCGACAAGATCAGGATCAACCCCGGTAACATCGGCACCATCGACCGCTTCCGGCAGGTCGTCCGCAAGGCGAAGGACAAGGGCCTGCCGATGCGGATCGGGGTGAACGCCGGCAGCCTCGAACGCGACCTGTGCGAGAAGTACGAGTTCCCCTGCCCGCCCGCGATAGTGGAGAGCTGCCTGCGGTACATCGAGATCGCCGAGAGCGAGGGCTACCACGACATGATCGTGAGCCTGAAGTCGTCGGACGTGCTGGTGGCGGTGGAGGCGTACCGGCTGTACGCGAAGCTGGCCGACTACCCGACGCACATCGGCATCACCGAGGCCGGCAAGCCGCCGTATGCGGTCACGAAGTCCGCCGCCGGGCTGTCGCCGATCCTGCTGGACGGCATCGGCGACACCATCCGCATCAGCCTGCTCGGCGACCCGGTGCCGGAGATCGCCGCCGCGTTCGACATCCTGCAAGCCACCCAGCGCCGCGTCCGCCGGCCGGAACTGATCGCCTGCCCGACGTGCGGCCGGCTGGCCATCGACCTGGAGAAGATCATCGCCGAACTGGAAGTGCGGCTGGCCGGCAAGCAACTGCCGGTGAAGATTTCGGTGCTGGGGTGCGTGGTGAATGGCCCCGGCGAGGCGCGGGAGGCGGACATCGGCATCGCCGCCGGCAACGGCCAGGGGATGATCTTCCGCAACGGCGAGATGGTCCGCCGGGTCAAGGAGGAGGAGATCGTGGACGCGCTGATGATGGAGCTGGCCGACTGGGAGAAGACGAACGCGCACCGCCTGCCGAAGCAGGACGCCACCGGCCTCGGCCGGCGGAAGTTGCCCGTCGTCGGGGTGTGAGGGTACAATCTTAACATGCCACCGATGCCACCGCGCAAGATCGTCCTCCTCGACCGCACGGCGAATCCGCCCGTGCCGGTGGACGCCGAGGTGATCCGCGATTTCCCGGACGCGGCGCTCGCCGTTGTGGAATCGCTGTGGACACCGGAGCGGGCGCGGCTGCCGGCGTCGATGGACCACACCCACTGGGATTGGATTCGGAAGATCGGGCTGCCGGCGTTCGAGTTTCTCGCCGTCGTCGCCGGTGGCCAAGTGGAAGGATTGGCGACCGTCGCCCGAAGCCCGGCGTCGAGCAAGTTGGCACCGGGCGTTCTCGTGACTTACCTGGCGTTCCTCGAAACCGCGCCGTGGAATCTCAAGGGGCATCCGTCCGGCGGGAGATTCCGCGGGGTGGGTGAGGCGCTGCTGGAAGAAGCGGTGCTGCTCGCTCATCACCACGGGAATGCAGGCAGAGTCCTCCTGTCATCGCTGGCGCAAGCCGAAGACTTTTACCGCCGGAAGGGGATGACGGAGATCGGCACGACCGCCGGACTGGTACAATTTGAATGCACTGAAGCGCAAGCTCAGGCGTTTCTGGCGACCCGAGGGGCGACCATATGACGATTACCGTGGACCGCGAGAAGATGCTTCAGTCGCTCTTGGAAGACGACTTCATACCGAGCGGCCCCCTCGCGGTGCCGCCGTCCTTCACCATCACCCTGCGGAAACACCCGGAGTCGGATGCCGAGAAACTGCCGGCGATGACGGCGGTTCTCATCCGCTACATCCAGGAACTCGACCGCAACCTCGGCGGGTTGGGCGTCCACTTCGACCCGGCCGGCACCGTCGAGACGAACGCCCAGTTGACGATCCGCCTCGTGGTGGTTCCGGTCGGCGACTTCTCGGGTCGCATCGACGCCATCTCGAACGCGCTCGCTCGTCTGGCGAGTCAAGTCCGGCAGGAACTCGTGACCCGCCAAGACGCCGACATCAACGCGAAGATCGCCGCCGAACTCGGCTCGCCCGTCACCCGCGACGTGCGGGAAGCCGCGGAACACCTCGAACCCGTGGCGGTGTGACCTGACCGACGTGGTGGTGACGCCACCGACCCGAAACGAGATCGCCCGACTGCCCCGGTGGGCGAAGGTGCGCCTTCGCGCACGCCCTCTCTGCTGCCTACACCCTCTCCTCGCCCGACAAATCCGCCTACGCAGCCATACGCGATGCCGCTCACTCCCGCGACTCCGCGGCCGTCGGGGGGGCGTAGTGCAGGCCGTTGATCCGCTTCACTTTCTTCAGCTTGATGACGCGCATGGAGTCCTCGGCGGTGGCACGGTAGACTGTAGGAAGTCCCCAACCGCCGGAGTTCCCGTCATGGCGAGGATCGACTTCATGGGCCGCGTCACCTGCAAGGCGAAGATCGAGAACGCGCTGGATTCGGCGCAGGCCCGCATGGGCCAGTTGCCGGTGGAGAAGGTGCGAACGATCACGATCGAAGACGCGCTCGTCGATACCGGTGCGTCCACGCTCGCGCTGCCGGCGTCCATGCTTCGGCAACTCGGGCTGGACATCCCCAGCTCGACCCGCCGGTCGCGGAACACCACCGGCCCCTACGAGGTGAAGATCTACGGCCCGGTGCGGCTGACCATCTTCGACCGCGATATCACCCTGGACGCGATGGAGGTGGCCGACGAGTGCCCGGTACTGATCGGCCAAATCCCGCTCGAACACCTGCAACTGGTGGTGGACATGGTGAACCACCGCGTCGAGAAGAGTCCGGCCAACGGCGGCGAGTGGGTGCTGGATGCGTACTGACCGGCATTGTCCTGCCGGAGAAAGGCGGGTATGCGGCACCCATCCGGCGGTTCCGAGGGTCTGACATGCTCGGTTTCCTGGTCGCGGTGGTGGGTGCGGTCGGCAGCGTCCTGCCACCGGTTCCGGCGTGGCTCGTCGGGCGATGGGAGGGCGGAGATTGGGAGTATCGCTTCTACCCGAACCGCACATTCACGGCGTCCCCGTACCGACCGGACGGTTTCCACTCGTTCTCTGCCTGGATGCAGTACCGAGGGACGTTCGACATTGATCGCTGCGAACTGGTGCTGGACTATGGAAAGCACCATCGTATCGAACGCTGGTGGCTGCCCGAGCCGGATGTGCGCGTCGAACGGTTCGACCCGTCTTTCGCCGTCCTGACTGGCACCGCGCGGCCGACGGCATTGACTTTTCCGCACCTTCTACAGTCCTTCCAACCGACGGACCGAACCCGCCTCGGTGTCGAGTGGCCCTACCGAAAGCTGCCGCCTCGGGGCACGAAATAGCCAAGTATTTCAGGCCGACGTGAAGGCCGGTGCCACGGAAGTCATTGCGTTCTTGACCGCAGCGGTACAACGTCGGTCGCAAGCTCCCGGCGACGACAGCCGCCGTCACTTCCCCAGCAGAGCCTTCCGCGCGTCCTTGACTTGGTCGTCGTCCCACCGCACCACCTTGCCCTTCACCACCTCGGCGATGGCCGTCACGCACTTGTCGCCGGTCATCGCGTCGAAGTGGTTGCACCGCACCGCCACCGCCGGGATGCCCTGCTTCTGCAAGTCCTCCGGCCACTGGCTGCTGGCAGTCGCCATGGTGTCGCCGGCCAGCCGCGGCAGCTTGCACACGACGCAGCAGAACTGGATGTCCTTCGGCACCTCGCACCCGCACTTGGCCAGCCACTCCTTGCGAACGCCCGGCGTCATGGAACCGATGAACGGCACCTGCGGCTTGGGGATGACGAACCCCGGCAGGTGCGCCCAGACGGACCCCGCGAACGGCGCGGCCACCGCCACCACCTTAGTCACACCGGCCTCCGGGTGGCACTCGACGAACCGCCGCGCGATGACCCCGCCGGCCGAGTGTCCGACCAGCGCGATCTCCGAGTACCCCGCCTTTTTCAAGGCCGCGACGCCGTCCCGCAGCCCCTTCGACAGCGGCACCAGGTCCATCGCCACCGTCTGCGCGTAGCTGACGCCGAACACGTCGAACTCGTCGGCCAGCAGTTTCACCAGCGCGCCGTCGGCCTTCTGCCAGCCGTGCGGGTCGGGCTTCTCGGCGCGGTCCGGGTGCAGCGGCCGGGGCAACAAGCCGTGGACGAGGATGACCGCTTTGTCTTTGGTCTTCTTCATCG
>JAYVTJ010000542.1:0-4477 GCA_043774415.1 Fimbriiglobus sp.
AGGTCGAACTTCGGATCTCCTCCCCGCAGGCTCAAGTGGAAGCCGTTCTTCCCCTGCGGCGATCCGTGGCACGCCCCCTGATTGCAGCCCGAGCGCGACAGCGCCGCCATCACTTCGTTGCGGAACTCGACGGGCGCCGGTGCCTTCTGCCCACTCACGACGACCTTCACCCGGCCCTCTTTCCCGCTCGCCTTCACGACGATTTCGGTCTCGCCATCGGCGACCGGCGCAACGATTCCCTGGGTCGAGACCGTCGCGATCTCAGGGCGAATGCTCGTGAAGGTGGCGGTCGAGGTGAGGTCGGCTTCGCCCGCCGGGCCGTGGCGACCCGACACGAGCAGGCGCTGCCGATCCTGAGGCCGGGAGAGCGCGGCGTGATTCGGTGACACCGCGATGTCAACGGGATCGGCCGCGCAGAGCAGGGAGAGCATCAGCGGGAGCATTGCGAGGTCCTGGATTTTTCACCACAGAGGCAGAGAGAAGAAGGACGATTATCACCGCAGAGAAAGAAGAGGACGCGGAGAAAATCCGGGTTGGATACAAGCCCAACCCTATTGCGCCTATAAAATTTCATCGTCTCCGCGACCTCTTCTTTCTCTGCGGTGAAAATTTTCTGTCTTCTCTGTGCCCTCTGTGACTTTGTGGTGAATCATTTCTTCGGCGCTTTCACTTCGATTTCGACGTTCGGGACGCGGACTTCCTCTTCGTATCCGTCGACGGTCGCACTGGCGTTGATCTGCAAATTGCCGCGCCGATCCGCAGCCGTCGCGGAGGCGACGACTTTGATCTCGACCGATTTCTGCCCCTTCGCCACTTGCACGGTCTCCTCGAATTGCAGGCCGTCCTGCGGATTCAGGTGCAGCAGCACGGGGCCGTCGAAGCTCGGCACGCGGTCGAGGAGCAATCGCACTGTCCCCGTTTCGCCGGGGGCGAGCATCAGCTTCGTCGCTTCGGGTGCGATCTTGAAGGCCGACACCAAATCGAGTTCGAATGTGCGGATCAGCGTCACCTGCCGGCCGCTGTGGGTACCCGTCGCCGAGACGTCGATTCGGGCCTTCGCGGTGTTCGAGAGGATCTTCGACATCGCCGTGCCGCTCACGTTCGGCTGTTTCGCCGTCGCCTCCGGGAACTCGGCGTAGACGCGCGTGCGACCTTCGTTCTTGTCTGCGAGTTGGCCGCCGCGCGCCTCGAAGCGGATCGGGCCCTCGAATCCGGCACTGCGCGTCGTCGCCGTCGAGATGGGTGCCTTCTGGTATCGCGGCAGCGTCACGAGGGCTTGGGGAAGCTCGAAGGTAAACGGCGCCGGCGGTGTGACGAAGACCGCGAAGCGATCGGCGACTGACGGCGGCAGCCGTCGCTGATCCTCGCGCAGTGCGATGGGGATGAGATCGACGTTGATCTTCCGCTTGTCGATCAGCGGCTGGGTCGTCACGAGCACGCTCTCCGTCCCCGCTTCGGCGACGATCTGCACCGTGTGCAACCCCGGCGCGGCCATGCCGTCGGCTTCGAGCCGGCAGACGACCGATGTCTCCTTCTCGCCGATTTCGCTCGGCGTCAGTTTCAATCCCGGCGGTGCCCCGCGCAGCGAGAGTTTGATCGGGGTGGGCGTGCCGAAGCGTGTCACGAGAATCGGCACCGGCTGGTACGACCCCTGCGGGATCGTCAGTCCTTCGACATCTGCGATGAGCTTGGGCGGGAAAGGATCATTCCGCACGCTCAGTCGCACGGCGAAGTCGGGGCCACCGTCGTGCTGCCGGTCGCGGACGACGAGCCGGTATTCGCCATCGTTCGGGGCGGTGGTATCGAAGGGGAGTTCGACATCGGAATCGCCTGTGCGGCGCTGCTCGCGGCCGGTGCGATCGAGCACGATGATCTCGGCATCGGCCGGGGAGTTCAGCGACTTCGCCTCGCCGCGGACGTAGACCTTCTGGCCTTTCGTGAGCCGAATCGCAAACGCCGGCATCCACCCCGGCTGCGCGATCACGCCGAGGAGTTCACCCGGTACGGTCGCCGGCATCGCCTGCAATCCGCTGTTTATCAACAACGGTTCGAGCACCGAGAACGGTCGGCGGATCGACCGGGACGACGAGTTTCCAACTCGTCGGGAATCGAAACTCCACGGCGTCGGTGCAACGATGGAGGGCAAGGCACTCGTCCACTCCGGAACCCAAGCCGAACCCTCCTCACCCTTCACCACACCGAACGCCAACCCAGGCGCTCCTTTGCCGGGCGACGTGGCCACCTGCATTGCCGGGAACTTGCCGATGCGCAGCACATATTTGTTGTGTTCGTTCCCCTGATAGCGGGCATCGCGGATTTCGACCGTGTGCGTCCCAGCCTTCTCGAAGGTGTGCGCGAACCGGCAATCGAAGTACAGCCCCGGATCGTTGTCGCGCTCGGCGACGACCTTCCCCGCCGAGTTGCGGATGACGATGAGCGGGTCGCTGTCTTTGCCGAGCCGGTTGGCCACGGCCTCGAATGTCAGCGTCGCACCCGCCACGACATCGATGGAGTAGCGGTCGAGTGTCGCCTCGCGGAGTGTGCCCCACACCGCCGTCGGCAGGGAGAGCTTCGCCGGGTTCTCGCCGTCGCCGCGAGGCCTTACCGGAAGATCGTCGATGAGGAAGAGGCATGTATTCCCAAGCCCGTTGCGCGTGGCGATGCGCAATCCGGCGACGCCGACGGGAGCGGTCTTCGCCGTCGTAACATCGAAGACGGCGCGCTCGGCGCCGCTCTCGATGGGCTTGGCGGTGAGACCGGGCACCGAGAACCAAAGCCCTTCCGCATTCGCAAGTTCCTTCCCAACGAGCGTGATGCGCGTGACTTTGGCGATTTCGAGCACGGGCGGCGAAATCGATTCGACGAACGGATCGGCCGATGCGAACTGCGCGAGTAGCGCAAACGCAAAGGCGCCGAGCAGTGAGCGGATCGCAGTCATATGAGAGTCGCAAAATGGGAGCGGAAGAGGGATTCCGCTATCAGGTGGGTAGAGAATAGGGTACACTCAGATGGGATGGAATGCACGGGAAAGTTTGTCGCGTTGTTATAAGAGAGACATCGCTGTGGCAGGCAAGTTACTCGGGCGTGCGGCGATTGTCGACCTTGTCAAAAGCGAGCAGGCCGCGAACGCACGCCGGAAGCGTGACGGCTTGACGCATCACCCGATCCGAGCCGTGATTTGCGGTTGTCCCGATCCCAGTTGCGGCGGCTGGCATGTCGTCGAAACGGGGCGGGTGATTCCCAAACCTCCGGAGGCAGACGCGTCGCTTGCAGCCGACAAGAGAAAGCGAACTGCGTCCAAGCGGACTCGCAAAACGAATGCCGCATCCAAGAGACGCAAAGCCGATTGAGGCCGCCCAGTCGCGGAAGGGCATCGCTTTCCGGACCCACACTTTCGCGGAGCGAAAGGCGACAATGCTCCGCATGATACAGTGTCGATGTCGGCCAAAGATTCGACCCGCCCCGCCTCATCTCCCTTCGGAGCGTCGTCCATGCTGAACTTCTGGCCCCAGGTCCAGCGTCCCGGTCTCTTCGACCGCCGGGAGATGCTCCGCCTCGGTGGCATCGGCATGCTCGGGCTATCCCTGCCGATGCTCATGGAGCGCACCGCCGCTGCGGACTCGCCCGCCGCGAAGAAGTCGAAGAGCTTCGGCAAAGCGAAGAACTGCATCATCCTCTACCTCTCGGGTGGCCCGGCCCAGCTCGACACCTTCGACCCCAAGCCCGATGCTCCCGAAGACATCCGCGGCGAGTTCGGCACCATTCAAACGACGCTCCCCGGCGTGCGCTTCTCCGACCTGTTGCCGAACGCCGCGAAGTGGATGGACAAGTCGGCCCTCGTGCGGACCATGTGGCACGAACACAACGACCACGGTCGCGGCTCCTACTGGATGTTCACCGGCTACCCGTACCTCGGCAGCGTCAGCGACGTCAACTCGATGGCTCGCTCGGACATGCCGCACATCGGCGCGTGCATGGCGAAGCTTGCACCGGGCAAAGGCCCCCTGCCACCGTGGGCCATCGTGCCGCACCGGATGGATGTGGCCGGGGGTCGGCGCTCCGGGCAATTCGCCGGGGCGCTCGGGCCGAAGTTCGATCCGCTTCTCACGGGCGGCAACCCGAACGACGACAACTTCAAGCTCGATCACCTGCCGCTGGCCGCGAATCTCCCGGCCGATGTCGTGAAGCGCCGGCTGTCGCTCGTCGATCAGTTGAACGCGCAGTCGGGCGCGCTCAACGACCTCGCCGTGAGCCAGACGATCCGCGATTCTCAGGCGAAGGCCATCGACGTGCTGTCGTCGGACGCCGTGCGGAAGGCGGTCGATCTTTCGGCCGTGTCGAAGGACGACCGCGAGCGCTACGGCCGGAATCTCTTCGGCCAGAGCGTGCTACTCGGCCGGCGGCTGCTCGACACCGGTTGCCGGCTGGTGCAGTGCAACTGGCAGCGGGCCCAGGGCAAAGACGGCTTCGCGTGGGA
>JAYVTJ010000543.1:0-2239 GCA_043774415.1 Fimbriiglobus sp.
CCTTCGAGGTGATCGATCAGCAGGCGGCCGTGCGGCCGATCATTGCCGGGCAGCGACCCGTGCTCGGCTTTCTCTCCGGTTCGCGCATCGGCGTCTTCAACGGCCTCGGTTCTAAGGGGGCGCTGATGGCCCCGTTCTTCGCGGCGCAGTTGGCCGGCGTCCTCGCGGGCACCGGCACCCTCCATCCCGAAGTGGATGTGCGATTCCGATGCACCTGAGCGTCACCGAAATCCTCCACGACCTCGTGCGGCCGCACCTGAAGCCGGGCGACACCGCGCTCGACGGCACGGCCGGCAACGGGCACGACACACTATTTCTGGCGCAGTGCGTCGGGCCGACGGGTCGGGTACTCGCGTGGGATCTTCAACCGGTGGCGCTCGAGCGCACAGCGGCGCTGCTGGCGGCACATGCCGTCACATGGGTCGAGTTGGTTCTCGGGGATCATGGAGATTTGGATCGGTCGAACGAACCGGAGTTCGCCGCCGCGATCTTCAACCTCGGTTATCTTCCGGCGGGCGACAAATCGATCACCACCTCCGCGCTCAGCAGTGTCCGGGCGATCGGGGCGGCGGCCGCGCACTTGGCCCCCGGAGGCATCCTCACGGTGCTGGCCTACACCGGGCACTCCGGCGGTGCCGAGGAAGCCGAGGCAGTCGGCGACCTCCTCGCAGTGCTTCTGGGCGAAGAGTACGATTTCCGCGAGATGCTTACCCCCGCCGGTCGCTCACCGCCGCCGCGATTGTTCGTCGTCGAATACCGAGGCGTGTGAAGGGCGCAGTGCTTGCTGCGGAACAGTTGTCCCATTGCAATCCGGAGCATTTTCGGGTTGAGCCGACTCGCCGGCCGACCCTCAAACCACGGCCGGTTCGATTACGCGCATCGTGCGCCACTTGCCGCCGTGGAACCGGAGCGCGAAGCAGATCGCCAGCGCGAAGACGTAGAGCGTCGCGAAGCTCCACGCGGCATACAGGCCCCAGCCGTAGCGCCAGCAGAGCCACGTCGGCAGCACCATCAGCGGCCACGAGGTCGTCAGCGCGATCAGCGAGACGAACCGCGTATCGCCGGCGCCGCGCAGGCCGAACGCGTAGACGATGTTCGCCCCGTCCGCCAGCGAGTAGAGCGAGACGAAGAGCAGCAGCAGCGGGATGATCGGTTCGATCTTCGCCCACTCGGCCGGATCCATTTCCGCCGCGAAGGGCATCACCATGACGTGCGGCAGTGTCAGGTAGAGCACCGAGACGACCGACATATACGCGGTCGCCAGGATCGCCCCGGCGTGCGTCGTCCGCGCCGACACATCGGGTCGCCCTTCCCCCTGGCGCTGGCCGACGAGCACTTCGACCCCCTGCCCCAATCCCATCACGGGCAGGAACGTCAGCAGGTTCAAGGAGAACGTCAGCGTGGTCGCGGCGAGTTCCGCATCGCCGATGTTGCCGATAAAGAAGATGAACGCCGTGAAGGCCATCGCCTCGATGAAGAACTGCCCGCCGTTGGGCAATCCGAAATAGAGCAGCCGGCGGAAGAGCGCGGGGTCGAAGCGCCAGCCGGTGAGGGTGCCGAACTCGGCGCGGGTACTTTTGCGGAAGAAGAGGATCAGCCCGAGGACGCACGAAACGCCGCTGCCGCAGGCTGTGGCGAGGCCGGCGCCGAACATCGCGGCTTCGGGATCGTCGCGCTGCCAGAGGATCAGCGGCACCGCCAGCGCCGCGTTCGTGAGCGCCCCAACGGCATTGATGACCAGCACCGTCCAGCTCCGCTGACGGCCGGCGAAGAAAGCGTTCACGGCCGCGAGCACGAGCGTCGGCAGAGCCGCGAGCGCCAAGCCGCGGAAGTACGCGTGCTCCAGCAGCTTCACGGCGGGCTTGTGCTCGGACGATTCGATCACCAGGTCGGCGACGGGAATGAGGAGTGGGAAGAGCAGTCCGCATCCGACGGCGAAGTAGATGGCCTGCCAGACGACGGGGCCGACGCGCTCGGGCCGGCCGGCGCCGAGGTACTGCGCCACGAACACCGTGGCGTACAGCACGGTGAACTGGAGCAGCGCGAGCGGAGTCCAGAAGTAGCCGACCGTGGGCATGGCAGCCGCGACGGCATCGGCGTTCACCCCGGAGACGAAGATGCGATCGATGAAGATCTGGACCGTCGTGCAACTGCTGCTAACGATGAACGGCAGCGCCAGGCGCAGTAATTCCTTCCCGGCTTGCACGAGATTCTGGGGAAGTGCGGAATTCGGAGTTCG
>JAYVTJ010000544.1:0-3742 GCA_043774415.1 Fimbriiglobus sp.
CGTGAGCGTGCCGTGGTTGCCATTCGGAAACACGGCACGCTCACGCCGCGCCGCTCGCCTTCACTTCTTCTCCGCGATCGGTTCCAGAATCAGCCAGACCTTCGACTTCAGCGGCGGGATCTTCGCCGTGATCGGCTCGAAGTGCAGGTCGATTTCGTCCTTGCTCACTTCCACCGGCAAGTCGAGCATCGAGTCGACGAAGTTCGACAGGCAGATGACTTCGCCGTTGTTGGCGCAGTAGTATTCGGGGTCTTCCTTCGGCGCGTCCGGATTGCGGATGAACCGGCTCCCCGCGAAGACCCAGTCGTACGCCATCGGCTTCTTCGTCTTCTTGTCGAGCACCCAATCTTGGGCCGGGTGCGTCTTGAGTTCGCCGTCGCGGCTGTAATGGACGTTCACCCGGATCTTCTGGCCGCTCGCCGGGGTGTACTTGAGGTCGCCCGTCTTGGGATCGACGAACTGCACCGGCTTGCCGACCTTCGCCCCCGTGGCCACGAGCGCCGCGTGGATGAACCGCGGATCGAGATCGACGTGCAGGATCGATTCGTGCTCCTTCGTCTTGTTCTTGCAGAGCAGCACTTCGAGCAGCCCCTCCCGCAGGCAGACCTCCGTGACCACGAGCACGCGCATCTCGCCGTTGGGCTTCTTTTCGAGGTAGAGCGTCTTTTCTTTGTTCAGCGGCGTGAGCTTCGATTTGGGATCGGCGAGCGGCGCTTCGGGCAGGGCCGACGGCTCGGTGCTGACCGGCTTGACTTCCGCTTTGGTCGCGGGGGCCGGTGCGGATGCCTGTGCGATGGGCTTCGACGGCGCAGGCGCTTCCGGAGCGCGACCGGGGAAGCCGTCGCAGCCCGCGAGGAATACGAGTGAGCAGAGGGCGGAACGGAGCATGGGAAATCCCCTGCGCGGAGAGTGTGCACCCAGTCTAGCAGGTGCTATGCCGGAGGGCAGCGCAGAGGGTTTTGCAACTTCACTTCGCGAGGGTGGGAACGGTCCGGCCGGTCGCCGGGGTGTTCTTGGTGGCGCGGGTGGTGGCTTCCGAATCCGGCTTGCGACCGGCGAACGAATCGCATCCGACGACGCCCGTGACGAGCATCAGAACCAGAGTCGAAACGCTGAGAAAACGCCGCATTGAACGCTCCTTGCAAAGGGGGGGATCGCGTCGGAGGAATCGCTCACCGCTTCGGTTTCGGCTCCAGGACTTTGAAGGACTTCAGGAAGTCCCGCACATCCGGAGTGTCGCCCGTGAGGAAAGGCCCATCGACGCTGAGGTAAAAGACGCGCTTCTCCGTTCGCACGATCCGTACCACGCGCTTGATCTGCCCGTCGGGAAATTGCAACTCGTAATCGTGCGCCGAGATCACCCGGCGGGGATCCTGCATCCGCACCGGTTCTTCCCTGACCAGTTCTGCGCCCGACGTGAGCAGCGCCGCCTTCGCCTTCGCAAACCAGACTTCGTCCGCCGCATCCTTCGGGAAATCCGTCGGCAGCGGCCCGTCTGCCGACACGAACACATCCGAGCCGGCCCGCTTCGGATCGGCGAACTGGAACGCCTTCAGCGACCACCCCTCGACGGGGCTGGCCGGCAGCTCCTTCGGAGCACCGGGGAACCGGACGGTGTAGGGTTCGCCCGGCGGCTTGAACTCGTGCCAAGGTCCTTCCCCGCGCGTGAAGTTCTTCCGCGCTTCCACGAGCCAGTTCTGCTTCAGGAAGTAGAGCGCCCCGGACACGAGGTACGCCAGCATCACGAGGGCCAGCATCGCCCGGATGCGGGCCGCCGTGCTCCAGTGCGTGAGGGCGATCCCGCCGCACAGCCCGCAGATGCCGACGGCGATGGCCAGCGGCGCGGCGTACGACAGCACCGTCTCGCGGCCGGTGACGACGGTCACGAGCAACCACAGCAGCGGGATGCCGAGCGGCAGCAGCGCCACGGAGATGAGCAGGCCGTTCGGCCCGGCGTGATGCGGGTGCGGATGATCGTCCGGGGCCGGGAGCGGGGAGCGCGGCGTGTCGCTGCGCCGGCGCGGGTGGACCGTCGCCACCGGGGTATCGGGCAGGATGATGAGTTCGTCGTCCGACTCGGCGACGAACTGGTTCCCGCAGCGCGGGCAGGCGACGAGCAGTCCGAGCGACTCGGCCGCGACGCGGGATCGCTGATGGCACGCGCTGCAGCGGACGATGGCGCTCATGGGATCAGGATAGTCGCCGGGGGAAGGGGCGGGAACCGCAAGCCGGCGGAATCGCACCGCCCGGGTCGATCACTTCAGCTTCAGCCGTTCCCCGAGCGTGCCGAAGTTTCGCAGGAACGCGAGGAACTGATCGAGGAGCCCGGCCGAGTCGTGTCCCCGGCCGCGCACCGTCATCTCCTTGCGGTCGATGCGCATCCGCCCCGCGAACCCCGCGAGCGCGATCTCGCACGCCGAACCGTCGCTCTCGATGCTCAGCTTGACCCCCGGCAGCGGATGGTCTTCGAGGCGGTCGATCCACGCTTCCACATCGACGGGCTGATCGAACTCGAACACGAGCTGATCGAACAAGTTGCCGAAGAGCGACCGGAAGCCGGGGCCGCGCAGGAAGCCGGGATCGGCGAAGCCGCCGACCTCGCGGCACCACGTCACCTGCGACGGACTCTCCGGGTCGAGCGTGAGGCGGATCGTGTACTCGAAGTCGGGCGTGCGCAGCGTGCCGAAGCCCTCGGCGTCCATCGACGTATCGATGTCCTTGCGCTTGTAGCCGAGGTGCTCACGCGCCGATTCGTAGACGCGGTTGATGTCTTCGCGCAGATCGTCGGTCGCGCACTTCGCGATGAACTTCCGAGCCGACGGGGTCGCGCTCTCGGGCAGTTTGAAGGTCTTGCGGAAGCCGGAGATGTCCTTCACGCGGCCGCCGCTCTCGGTGCGGAAGACGACGCGCTTCAGCCGCTCGGGATCGAGCAGCGTGCCATCGCCGGCGCCGAGCAGCGGGCTGAGGTCGATGAGCGCGGCCGCGGCGTTCTGCGGCCCGTAGAGCTTCGGATTCTGGACGATGCCGTAGTCGAAGTGCTTCCGCAGCGAGCGCGGCAGTTCGTCGATCAGATAGTGGTGCAGTGTCAACGCGGTGACAGTCCCGGCCTTCGTCGCCGCTTTGCGGGCCTGGCCCGTAAGAGCCTCGACGATGAGGTGCGCCGCGGTGCCGGCCTTCAAGTTGCCCGCCGCTGTGGATTCCTCGCCGGGGGTGCAAGTGGTCACGCACACGGCCTTCGGCGACTCGGCGAAGAGGCTCGCGAGTTCGGCCTCATCGAGGTGCGAATCGAAGCCGGGCAGTTCCGGGCCGCGTCCGACATCGAGGAGCAGGATCACCTCGGCCGCTTTGATCGCGTGCAGTTCCTTCAGCAGATCGCGGAGCGCAATTCCGGTGTCGGCCGCATCGTCCGGGAGCGTGTCCCACGCCGCGAGGGTGCCCTTGCCATTCTTGCTCAGCCCGCGGCCGGCGAACCAGACGACGACCGTATCCTCCTTCTTCGCGAGCTTCTTCAGCCTCCGCAATTTGGATTCGATGACCGTCTTTGTGGCCCGCGACCCGAGCAGCACGTCTGCGTTGCCGAGCGCTTTGGCGACGGCCTCGGCGCCGCTTTCGGCGTAGGGCAGCGCGCCCCATTTGGGGTCGAGGGATTTGTCGATGCCGATGGCCAAGACCCGTCGCTCCGCCACGGTGATACTCCTTCGTAGGGCGGGTGGAGTCTTCGGAACCCGCCGCGCCACGTCTG
>JAYVTJ010000545.1:0-3875 GCA_043774415.1 Fimbriiglobus sp.
TCGAGTTCGTAGGTGATCGCCGCCTTCGGGAAAGCCTGTCTCACGATCACCTCCACATTCCCGGCGCTCGGGGCGAACGCGCCGATGTTGTAGACCGTCCGCGTCAACTTCTCCTTCGGGCAGGTCACGCAGCGCCAGATCGCCTCGACCGCGTCGGGCATCGCCATGAAGGGAATGCGCGCATCGGGCCGCACGAAGCAGGCGTACGGTTCGCCCTGCGCCGCCGCGTGGATCATCTCCGGCGCATAGTCCGACGTACCCCCGCTCGGCACCGTCACCGCCGAGATCAATCCCGGAAAGCGGATGCAGCGGAAGTCGATCTTCCCCGACAGCGTCTCGGCCGCGAGCTGCTTGTAGTGCCCCGCATAGTAGCGGCCGAGGTGCTCGCAGTACAGCTTGTTCGCCCCGTACATCGTCGTCGGAAAATTGAATTGATCCTCGCCGATCTTCCCCGCTTTCGTCTTCGCCGCGAGCGTCGGCAGGCCGTAGGCCGCGATGCTGCTCGGGAAGAAGAAGAGCACGGGCCGCCCGTGCGATTCGCCCTGCTTCTGCGCGAACTCCAGGAGGCCGAGCGTCCCTTCGACGTTCACCTTGTGCGCGAGCGCCGGGGAGAACTCCGACCGCGTGCTGAGCAGCGCCGCGAGGTGAAAAATGCGATCGACCTCGTGGGCCGCGACGATGCGCTCGAGCATCTCCGGCTGGCGGATGTCGCCGGTAAACTGCGCCTTCACCTTGCGCGCCGGCTCGTCCCCGAGTCGGTTCAGGTCGAGGGTGACGATGGGCGTCGAACTCGCCGCCGCGAGGCGGTCGATGAGGGCGTGGCCGATCTCGCCGCTGGCCCCGGTGATCAGGATGGTGGCTTGCCGGGACATGGTGCTCGCGGATGGTGGAGGATGAGGGTGATTGTAGGCGAGCGGGTTGCGCATCGATCCATCGCGGCAGTGGTGGCATAAGATGGATCCACGCCGCACGAGGATTCCCGCCATGCTCCAGCGCCTGACCGCGATCATTCAATCGGAAGGGGACGGCTACGTCTCGCTCTGTCCGCAAGTCGATGTCGCCAGCCAAGGGGATACGGTCGAAGAGGCCCGCGACAACTTGCGGATGGCCCTCGAACTGTTTTTCGAATGCGCTTCACCCGAGGAAGTGCAAGAACGCCTTTCGGGCGACGTTTACGTGACGCAGTTGGAGATCGCCGTTGGGTAGACTCCGTATCCTCTCCGGTCGGGATGTCTGCGCCATCCTCATGCGGCACGGATTTTCCGCAGTCCGCCAACGCAGCAGTCACATCATCATGCAGCGGAACGCGGGAGGAAGGACGACGACCGTACCGGTGCCCGATCATCGCGAAGTGAAAGTCGGAACGCTGCGATCGATTATCCGCCAATCGGGACTTCCGCGTTCGGAGTTCGAGTAGCCCATCACAACCCCCGCCCCGCCAAGTATCCCGTGCTCCACGCGCTCTGGAAATTATACCCCCCGATCCACCCGTCCAAATCGAGCACCTCCCCCGCGAAGAACAATCCCGGCTGGCGCTTGCTCTGCATCGTCCGCGAATCGACTTCGTCCAGGCTCACGCCGCCGGCCGTCACCTCCGCCTTCTCGAAACCGAGGGTGCCCCGCAGCGGCACCCGCATCCGCTTCGCCATCGCCGTGAGCTTCTGCCGATCGACCTTGCTCAGCGCCGCCGCCCTGCGATCCGCCGGCATCTCGGCCTGCGCCAGCATCGCATCGCAGATCCGCCGCGGCAGCCGCTCGGCCATCACCCCCGCGAGTTGCTTCTTCCCCTGCGCCAGCGTCTCGACCTTCAAAAACTCGTCGAAGCCCGCTTCCGTCTCGCCCGGCAGGAAGTCCATTTCGAGCGTCAGTTGATTCGGCGTCGCGTGCCCGCTGACGGCCCGGCTGACATCGAGCGGGGCGGGGCCGGTCAGTCCGAAGTGGGCGAAGAGCATCGACCCCTTCCGCGCGTCGAGCAGCTTGTTCGCGGGGTCGAACACCTTCAGCCCGGCGTGCGGCACCGTGATCCCTTTCAATTCGGGCACCCACGCCGCGTTCACCGTGAGGGGCACGAGCGCCGGCCGCGTCGCGGTGACGGTGTGGCCGAACTGCCGGGCGAAGCCGTAGCCGTCGCCGGTGGTGCCGCAGCCGGGGTACGACAATCCGCCCGTGGTGATGAGCAAGTGCTCGCAAGTGATTTGCCGGGTGCCGGTGGAAACGCGGAAGCCGCCCTCGTTCAGCTTCTCGACGGCGAGCGCCGGTTCGGCGAGGGCGAGCTTGGCCCGACTGCGGTCGAGCCGGCGCAGGATGGCGTCGAGCACATCGACGGCGCGATCGCTGACGGGGAAGATCTTGCCGGTCTCTTCGACCTTCGTCATCACCCCTTCGGCGTGGAAGAACGCGAGCACGTCCTTGGGGCCGAATGCGGCGAGGGCCGAGTGGAGGAAGCGTCCGTTGGGACCGAAGGCTTCGACGATGCCGCGGTTGTCGCAGTCGTGGGTGATGTTGCAGCGGGTGCCGCCGGACATGAGGATCTTGACGCCGGCCTTCTTCCCCTTTTCGAGGAGCAGCACGCGCCGACCGCGCTCGGCCGCGAAGATCGCGGCGAACAATCCGGCGGCCCCGCCGCCGACGACGATGGCATCCCAGTCGTAACCATTCAGCCCAGCCTGTTTTGCGCTTAACTCAGTCATTCGGCTGGAATTCTCTGGCAATTAGAATTGCAATGGATCTATCTAGGGGATATATTGTCTTTGGAGACTCGGCAAAAGGGAGAGCTTCGGCTGGCCCAGAACGCGTTGTCTCTTTTTTTACGTCCTGCCCGGCGCGCAGGGGTTCGGAACGTAGCAGATTCCCCACATTTCGAAGACTCGTCCATCCTTGTGACCATCTCCGTGGAACTGTAGTGTCCTGACCCAGTCGCCGAACTCGGCACGGATTTCTTCGCGCACCGGTTCGGTCATCCCGTGGGCCGATAAGCGGAAGCCCCAGTTGATGCAGTAGATGCAGAGATCGGCCGCTTGGATCGGATACGCCATGTCCGACGAGACGAAGAATGGCGTGGGCACGATCCACTGTGTCCGATAGCGACCGGTGTTCGTCTTGGTGAAGTAGCTTTCGAGTTGCCGGACGAATCGCCGATCCAGCATCTTCTCATTGCCGTCGACGACGAGTAAGCCGTTCTGCTTTTCGCGTTCCAAGAAGTAGAAGTAGCGTTCGAGCAGGTAGACCTGATCCTTCCGGAGCAAGTCTTCGGCAGCCCCGGTCGCTTGGCCCGTTCCTCGCGGGATGATGCTGGCGAAGAGAACGGCTTTGTGATCCCGCAACAGGTGAAAGATGCCGCGGGCCATTTCGATGCAGGCTTGCCCGTAGGCGCAGAACTCGGTGCTCGTCGGGTTCAACTTTTGGAACCCTTTCATCAGGAAAGCTTGGGCATGCCTCTGCCGTTCGTCGGCCGGCATCGGCCCCGCTTGGTTGGCGAATCGGAACCGCTTCTTGTCGAGCAGCGTGCTCCCCTTCAACTCCTTCTGAAACAGACTCAGCGAGCAGCCGAAGCACTCGCGTTCCAACTGCTGCACGGCGCGGGTGAAGGGCCAGAGTTGCGAATCCTCAAGCGCGATGCCGCCGCGCACCTCGTACGGCATCTGCTTGTGATCGTGCCCGCTTTCGTCGAGGAACAGCAGCCAAGCCATCGGAATGCGATCCTCTCAAACGTGCCCGTGGATCATCCCGTCGGCGACGGCGACGGGATCGGAATCCCCCAGCTCATCGGCGGAGGCCACCCAGATACCTTCGTGCGAATTGAACTCGACCGTCGCGGCCAGCGAGTGCCCCGGCTCGGTCGGAGTGCCGCCGCAGTAGAGGACGAGGCTCAGGCC
>JAYVTJ010000546.1:0-5604 GCA_043774415.1 Fimbriiglobus sp.
GGAACGCGCCAAGATCCTCGGCACGAGTATCTTCGGGGCCAAGGTCATCGCGGTGAACGGCACTTACGACGAGGTCAACCGCCTCTGCACCCAAGTGGCGCTGAAGTACAACGCCGACGGCCAGAACAACTGGGGCTTCGTGAACATCAACCTCCGGCCCTACTACGCCGAGGGATCGAAGACGATGGGCTACGAGATCGCCGAGGATTTGGGGTGGCGTCTGCCGCAGCACGTCGTGGTGCCGATGGCGGGCGGGTCGCTCGTCGGCAAGATTCACAAGTCGTTCCAAGAACTGCTCGCCGTCGGGTTGATCGATGGCCCGGTGACGACGCGGGCGCCGTAGACCATCGTGCCGAGGATCTTGGCCCGCTCCAAATTCGCGGGGATGAAGATGGTCGCATCCAGCCCGGCCTGCGCGGCGTTGGCCGCGACGCTGTTGGCGAGGTTGCCCGTGCTGGCGCAGCCGACGGTTTTGAAGCCGAACTCGCGGGCCTTCGTGAGCGCCACCGACACGACGCGATCCTTGAACGAGAGCGTCGGGAAGTTCACGGCGTCGTTCTTGATCCAGAGCGTCTCGACGCCGAGTTCTTCGGCGAGCCGGTCGGCGCGGATCAGCGGCGTGCCGCCGACTTGCGGGCCGACCGTCGGCTCGCCCTCGATGGGCAGCAGTTCGCGGTAGCGCCACATGTTCCGCTTGCGCGATTCGATCTTCGACCGCGAGATGCTCTTGCGGATGGCGGCGTAGTCGTAGACGACTTCGAGGGGGCCGAAGTCGTCGGTGCAGAAGTTGAGGGCTTGCTTCGCGTAGAGCTTGCCGCAGACCTTGCACTGCAAACCGGTGGAGAAGTCCGACACGGAGGCACCCGGTTGGGGAAGCGCCACCTCGGTGGGAGACGCGGGCATCCGGTGAGTTCTCGAACGATCCAGAGTGGTTGTGGTGAGATAAGAAATCGACGGATCGTCACATGCGCATGCAGGGAGGACCGCTTCCGTCGGTATCTTATCTGCCCCGACGCTCCGTTACCGGAGGAAGTCGAGCAGGAGGTAGCACCAGCACCGTCGGTTGAATTGGTGGATTCGACCTTCGGCCGGTTGCTGTGGCATCGTCGGGCCTGAACCCTCCGCCACTCTGGATAAAATACTCACCTTAGGATAGTGTAACGCGCCGGTGGCGGTTGGCAACAGCGAGGCGGGGGAATTCGCGTGGATCGGTGGTGTTGGAGGTAGGAAACGGAGGACGAGCGATGACGGAAGAGGAGTGGGGACCCGAGCGCGAACCTAGGAAGTTGTTGCGATTTCTCCGCAAGCAATGTGGAAATGCGATGTGGCTCGACTGGAACAATCGACACCAAGATCGCAACACTCCGAGAAAATGGCGATTGGTCTTTGCGGCCACATGCCGCAGGGTTCAGCGGCTCAATCGGCAAGACTGCGACATTCTCAAAACTATTGAAAAGTGGGCTGATTATCCGCCCATTGCCGATGCTTGGGGATTTGAAGAGACGCGGATGGCGTCATATAGAGCCACATGTCGTTCAGGCGCTGCGCATTTGTCGTCTCATGGCTATTTGAGCGCTCTGATATTAGGACATGCGAGGAGCGAAATTGCGTTACGGGCATCGGTTACCGCTGGGAAGCGCGATCCTTCAATATTGAAACAGGTAGTTGCAATTGAGAAAAGCTACCAATGTAGCGTGATCCGCGACATCTTCGGCAATCCCTTCCGCCCCGTCGCCGCCGATCCTGATTGGCTCACGCCCACGGTCTTCGCCATCGCGACGGCCATCTACGCCGACCGCGCCTTCGACCGCATGCCGATCCTCGCCGATGCGCTGGAGGAAGCCGGCTGCACGAATGCGGATGTCCTGCTCCACTGCCGCGGCGACGGACCGCACGTCCGGGGCTGCTGGGTCGTCGATCTGCTACTCGGGAAGGAGTAGCGACGCGCACTCCGTTTCCGCGACGTACAATACCTCCACAACGGCTGGAGGCCCGGCATGAGTTCGGCGACCGATGAAATCCTCGACCTCGTTCCCGCGGCTGAACCGCGCCACGAAATGGCGAAGCCCAAGATCGCCAACGTCTCCGGTCGGCTCGGCACCCTGCCGGGGAACCAGCTCGCCTCCACACTCGGCATGCCCTGGTCGCGCCGGCTCTCCAAAGCGGCGCTGCTGCTCCCCAAGATCCGCCACTTCGAATCGCTCTTCCTCACGCTCAACGAAACCGACCTCCGCACCGCCAGCATGAGCCTCCGAGGCAAGGCCCGCGGCGGCGTCACGCTCGATGGCCTCATCCCCGAGACCTTCGGGTTGGCCTGTGCCGCCATCCGCCGCGTCCACGGCTATCAGCCGTTCGACGTGCAGCTCGCGGCCGGGGTCATCATGCACTACGGCGGCCTCGTCGAACTCGCCACCGGGGAAGGGAAGACCCTCTGCGCCGTCGCGCCGACGTTCCTCAACGCCCTCCCCGGCAAGGGCGTCCACATGACGACCGTGAACGATTACCTCGCCGGCCGCGACTCCGAAGAGATGGGCCCCGTCCACCGCCTGCTCGGGATGACCGTCGGCTGCCTCCAGCAGAAGATGCAGGACGGCGAACGGCAGGCCCAGTACAAGTGCGACATCACCTACGGCACCGCCTCCGAGTTCGGATTCGACTTCCTCCGCGACCGGATGAAGCTCCGCGGCGGCCAAGCCATGAACGCCCCGTTCTGGAGTCCGTGGATGGGCGGCCCGGCCAAGGCCGATCCGCGCGTCCAGCGCGGCCTGCACTACGCCATCGTGGACGAAGCCGACAGCGTCTTCATCGACGAGGGGCGCACGCCGCTGATCATCGCGAACCCGACGCGGCCCGCCACCGAGGACGAGCAGGTCGTCTACCTCTGGGCCGACCGCGTGGCCCAGGAATTGAAGCTGAACCAGCACTACAAGGTCGATTTGAAGAAGGACAAACTCGAACTGACCGACGAAGGCCGGCAGGCCGTGCGCTACTCGAACCCGCCGACGGGCGAGCACGCCACGGCCATGGACAAACTCATCGAGGCCATCGAGCGGGCGCTGCAGGCGCACTACCGCTTCACGCGCGATCACCATTACATGGTGAGTTCCGAGAAGAAGATCGTCATCGTCGATGAAGGCACCGGCCGGCCGATGCCCGACCGCAACTGGCGCGATGGACTGCATCAAGCGGTCGAAGCGAAGGAGAAGGTGCCGATCACGATGCAGTCCGATCACGCGGCGCAGGTGACGTACATGAACTTCTACCGGCTCTACAAGAAGCTCGGCGGCATGTCCGGGACGCTGCTGCCGAACTTCTGGGAGCTGCGCAAAGTCTACCGCCGCTGGGTGAGCAAGGTGCCGACGAACCGGCCGATCGAGCGGGTGCAGTTTCCGGACCGCGTCTTCCCGACGGAAGCCGCGAAGTTCGCCGAGGTCGTGAAGCAGGTGCAAGAGATGATGGGGAAGGGGAGGCCCGTGCTCATCGGCACCCGCACCGTCGATGCGTCCGAGAAACTCGCCGCGCTGCTGACGGTCGCGGGGGTCGAACACAAGGTGCTCAACGCCCGCCAGAACGATCAGGAAGCGGTCATCGTGTCGCGCGCAGGCCAACTCGGCAACGTCACCGTGGCGACGAACATGGCCGGCCGCGGCACCGACATCAAACTCGGGCCGAAGGTCGCGGAGAACGGCGGCCTGCACGTCATCGGCACCGAGCGCCACGAGGCCGAGCGCATCGACCGCCAGCTCGCGGGCCGCGCCGGTCGGCAGGGCGATCCCGGCACCGCGCAGTTCTTCCTCAGCCTCGAAGATCAACTGCTCGAAGGTCTCGGCATCAAGCGGCAGAAACTGCTCAAGGAACTCGGCAAAGCCGGGGGCAGCCGCAATTGGGACGCATACGCCCGGCTCTTCCGGTTGGCGCAGCGCCGGCTCGAGCGCAAGCACCGCAAGCAGCGGCTCGACCTGATGAACTACGACAAGCAGCGCCAGGAAATGCTCCAGGATCTGGGTGCCGACCCCTATGTCGATTGACCCGTCCCCGGCCTCCTCCGCGCTCCTCGCGAAGCTCGAACGGCTGCCGATCTTCGGTCTGACGGTCGCGGTCCTCTTCGGCAGCCTCTTCCTCAAGTACATCCACGATGTGGACATGTACTGGCAACTCCAGCTCGGCCAGATCATCTCGGAGACGGGCCGGCTGCCGACGCACGAACCCTTCCTGCACGGCAAGGGCGAAGTCCGGCACATCCCCCTCTGCTGGCTGTCGCAGGTGATCGACTACCAGGTCTGGTCGCTCGGCGGCTGGCCGCTCTTGCAGATCTCCGATGCGGCACTCTGGATCGGCGCCTACGCCGTCGTCGCGTGGAAGCTGCGCCGCGGCGGTGCGTGGGCATGGCCCGCCGTGCTCGCGCTGCTGTACGGCTACCTGCCGGCGGTCACGTTCGCCAGTATCCGTCCGCAGAGCTTCGCGCTGCTCGGCTTCGGCCTCACGATGGTGCTGACGTGGAGCGAGTTGAAGCTCCGGAAGAAGCTCGCGCTCGCCGCGCTCCTCTTCGCGGTCTGGCAGAATTGCCACCCGTCGGTGCTGATGGCCGGGGCGTGGCTCGGACCGATGACGGTCGGCGCGTTCGTCCGCTGGCTCCGCCGGCCGAACGGCGAGCGCGGTTCGCCGCCGTGGGATCTTGCAGGCGTGAGTGCGCTTGCGATCCTCGCTTCCTTCGCCTGCCCCGAACCGCTGGAGACCTTCCGTCTCGCGCGCACGAACGAGGGGATGTCGAAGTTCCTCGAGGTCTCCGAGTGGAAGCCGCTCTTCTGGGACGCTCTTTCTCCGTGGGATCAGTACGGCCCGGAGGGTCGCGGCACTGCTCTCGCGGCGCTGGCGATTCTGGCGCTGATCCTCGCATTCCGCCGGCGGCGGTTGAAGATCGAAGAGGTGATCGTCGCGCTGCTGCTGGCAGCGCTGATGACGCAGATGTACCGCTTCGCCGTCTTCTTCGGACTGGCGCTTATCCCGGTGGCCTACCGCGCTTTCGCCCCCGCGCCCAATCCGAGTCCGCCGCCGCCCGTCCGGTACTGGCGGGCGATCCTGCTCGCGGCGTTCGCAATCGCCATCGGCGTCTGCCTCGGCCGCTTCGCCATCGCGCACATCAAAGCGCCGGAGCGCACACCACTCGACCCGCACATGGATTACTTCCCGGTTGAGGCCGTGGCCCGCATGGAGGAAATCGTCCCAGAGGGGACGGTCTACTGCAACTTTTTCTGGGGCGGGGTGGTCGTCCGCGCCGGGTATCCGAAATGGCACGTCTCGCATGATGGCCGCTATTACCTTTTTACCCGCGAAGAGTGGGAGTGGTACTGGGCCGGGATGTCGCAGGATCCGGTCGGCGGGTTCCGCGTGAGCGCCGCCGACATCATCGCGACGTACCGCCCCGTCGCCTTCCTGCTCCGGAAGGACTTCGACGACGGGCTGATCGCGAAGCTCGACGAACCGGCTTCAGGGTGGAAGCGCGTGCCGGACCGGAACGGCGCCGGCGCGTTCGACCGCGGCCAAGCGGTGGTGTTCGTGCCGCGGTGAGGCGATGCGTACATTACCCGAGCGAACCGAACTCGC
>JAYVTJ010000547.1:0-2176 GCA_043774415.1 Fimbriiglobus sp.
CGAGCGGATCGTGCGCTACGCTTTCGAGTTCGCCCGCACCGGCGGTCGGCACCGCGTCACCTTCTGCCACAAGGCCGATGTGATGCGCCTCAGCGATGGACTGTTCCTCGAATGCGCCCGCGCCGTCGCCGACGAATTCCCGTTCATCGGCTTCGAAGAGAAGTCGATCGACAACATCTGCCTCGAACTCGCGCTCGACCCGACGCGGTACGATGTGCTCGTGATGGAAAACCTCTTCGGCGACGTCATCTCCGACCTCTGCGCCGGCCTCGTCGGCGGCCTCGGCGTGGTTCCGGGGGCGAACCTCGGCGCCCGCTACGCGGTGTTCGAGGCGGTCCACGGCAGCGCTCCGGACATCGCCGGGAAGGGGTTGGCGAACCCGCTCGCGCTCGTCCGCAGTGCGGCGATGATGCTCGATCACGTCGGCGAGCGCGCGGCCGCGCAGAAGATCGAAGCGGCCGTGGTGAAGACCCTGCAAGCGGGAGTCGGCCTGACCCGCGACCTCGGCGGAACCGGCACGACCGCCAGCCTCACCGCGGAGATGGTGAAGCACCTGGGGGCGTGAGTCCGTCGGAATTCCCGCCCTTCCGACAACTTCCCCGGCGGAAAGTTGCGTTCCGCGCACTAGGGTTGTAAGCTGGAAATCGTTATGCCGCGCCGCGTTCGGGCAATCCGCGCTCTCCGCGGGCTGGCCCGATCCCGCCCGTTAACTTTCGGCAACATCCGACTACTATGATCCCGCGGAGTCGCCCCATTCCCCGGGACGACCGGCGACGGCGAACCCGGAGAGGCACCCATGGCGCTCGCACTCAACATCGGCAAGTGCAGCCTGCTCGGCAACTACCGCGAGAACAACGAAGACTCCATCGAAGTCAAGCAGTTCCCGGACCTCACGGTCACGGTGGTCGCCGACGGCATGGGCGGTCAGGCGGCCGGGGAAATCGCGAGCAAGAAGGCCATCGACATCATCCCGCGCGAGCTGCGCAAGCACCTCGCGTCGCACCTCAACGCCGACGGCGTCAAGGGAGTCGTGCGCCGCTCCATCGTGCAGGCCAACGAAGAAATCATGGCGATGGGCGCGCTCGACAAAGACATGCGCAACATGGGCACGACCGTCGTGATGACCCTCTGGCGCAAGTCGGGCGAGATGTACGTCTCGGGCGTCGGCGACAGCCGGGCCTACCTCATCCGCGGCGGCACCATCCAGCAGCTCACGGTCGATCACTCGCTCGCCCAGGCGCTCGTCGAAGCGAACACCATCTCCGCGGCCGAGGCGAAGGACCACCGCTTCAAGAACGTCCTCTGGAAGTATCTGGGCAGCAAAGAAGTCGGCGAAGGCCCCGATGTGCTGACGGTGCCGCTGCAAGCCGGCGACCGCTTCCTGCTCTGCTCCGACGGCCTCACGGGCGTGGTGACCGACGAGAAGATGCTCGAGTACATCGACGGCCAGTCCGACATGCAGGCGTGCGCCGAAGGATTGGGCCAACTCGCGCTCGACAGCGGTTCGCGGGACAACGTCTCGTGCGTCATCATGGAAGTGGTCGAGGCGTGATGAGTGAGAAGCGAGGCTTCTGGCTGCCCATCTTCACGGCGGCGTGCCTCGGACTCTCCTGGCTCGCATTCTTGCTAACTTAGCAGTACTCGGATCACCTCTACCATCAGTATGCCAATCAGGAGTGGGTCGAAGGTCAGTACGGGTCCAATTGCGAGGATGTCTACGTCAACAGTCGCACCTTCCCCTGCTTCCTATTCATCCTCTTCCTCGATCAGGTGACTTTCTGCTCTTTGTTCGGAACCTGTCGGCCCGGCAAGCTCCAAATGCTGAAGCTTGCGAGTGGGCTCTTGCTGTTGCCGAGCATATTGATTCACGGATTGTTCGCGTTTGTCGCTGGCTTTATGGGCGGTTAAACGAGAGGGGCATGGCCGAGGACGCGATTGAGCAAATCACCAAGCGAGATGAGCGCTTGAGGCCCGCGCTATGACTACTGCTCCGCAGGTCGGGATTCGGTGGAACCGGCGTCTCGCCGGTTCGAGGATCGCAAACCGGCGAGACGCCGGTTCCACCGGTGCTCCTCGCATCAGTCCCGACAACCTGCAAATCAGTTGGCAGGCCGAATCAGTGGCTGACCCAGACCTCGAAGCAAAGCCTGGTTGTTCGGCGGTGGAAGGACCTTGT
>JAYVTJ010000548.1:0-2685 GCA_043774415.1 Fimbriiglobus sp.
ATGATCCGCGCCGACTTCGAGGCCGGCGCCTTCGCGGAGCACGGAGGGCCGAGTACCGGGTGAAGACCGAGGGGCGGGGTCGCACCGTGGACGAGTGGAAGCTGCGGCCCGACCGCCGCGACAATCACCGGCTCGACGGGCTCGTCGGGCTCGTCGGCTGCGCCGTCGCCGCCAGCGTGCTCGGGTGCACCCTGCCCAACGCCCAGCCGGGGCCGAAGCCGGCCGCGAAGAGGTTGACGATGCGGGAGATGGACCGGCTGGCCAAGGAACAGGAGGCCAAGGAGGGCTGGGGATGGTCCGGGTGAAGCCGCGAGGCGGAGCGGCGGGTGCGATGGAGGCTTTTTTCTCGCGGGACTGAACCGGCTCTTCGCTCTTCGCCGAGCACCTCTGCGCCGAATACCGGGTGCGGACCGAAGGCCGGGGCCGGAGCGTCGACGAGTGGCGGCCGCGGCCGAGCGGAGGGGACAACCACTGATTCGACTGCTTGGTGGGAACGGCCGTGGCCGCCGGCGTGCAGGGGTGCTCGCTGCCAGAGACCGGGCCGAAGCGGACGGGGCCGGAACCGAGGGTGACGCTCGGCGAACTCTACCGCTTGGCCCGCGAACGCGAAGGCCCCGAGATACGGCGTTGGCGAGCGGAGAATGGGCGAGTGATTGATGTGCGTCGATCCGTGTCGCGACGATAGCGGCTCGACTTCATTGTGGGAGGGCTGCGGCGGCCCCGGTGCAGGGAGGCTCGCTGCCGGAGGCCGCAGCCGCGGGGGTTACAGAAGGCGAGGGGAACCGGTGATCGAGGAGAGGATTCGGACACGCGCGAGACGATTCTGATCTCGCCTTGTTGCGCCGGAGTTTTTTGGACATGCTACGGGGCAAATCCGTTGACCGCCCCTCGGAGATCCTCAGATGCCGATGCTCAACTGGCTGAGCTCGCTGCTGCACAGCCGCAGGGTGAACTCCCCGACAAAACCTCCGAGTATCTGTTCGACCGAGACAACGACCGCCGACCACCGCGACGGTTCCCACACGACGACCCGCACGACGAGGAGGACCGTCGGCGGGGTGGAACTGGGGACGCGGATCGAAATCACCGTCTATCGGAATGGCTCGGAAGACACGATGGTGTCGGACCTGCGAAACGGCGTGTGGTTCGTCGTATCGGGTGGCTCACGACCCGGACCGAACGAGGAAGGATGTGGAGGAATGGCCGAAATCGAAACAGCGCGAAGAGCGAAGTGACGCCGTGTTCGGACCGTTCGTAGTCGATCGGCCGCGGGTTCGCACCGATCGCCTTCTGGCCGATGGCGATCCCCGCGTCGAAAGGGCATCTCAGTTCCGGCGGACCCGTCCTCCCAGCCGCGCCGGCAAGCACTGGTGCATCCCCGGCGCGCAGGGGAAGCGCGAAGTGCGGCACGCCGCCTTCGACACGAACTTCTGGAAGTCGTTCGTGCATGCCCGGCCGGCCGTGCCCATGGGGGCGAAGGGCTGCCCGGCGCTCTTCGGCGACGACGCCGGCGGGCACCGATTGTTCGCGGAGCACCTGACGGCCGGGTATCGGGTGAAGACCGAGGGGCGAGGAGGACCGTGTCGCGGCGCAGTCGGCAGCGCGGTGGAGGCACAGGATCCGCTCGCCTTTCGAGAGCGGGCGGAGCGTGCCGAAGAGGGCCGGCGGCGCGGCGGCGATTCACCGGGGACCGGGGCGGCTTTTCCGCCGCCTCGCAGGACCGTTCCCTTCGGGCCGTTCCTGCACCCGCAGATCCCCCGCGGTGGGCGGCTGCGCACCGACTCGGTATCCTTGCCTACGCCCGCCCCCGAGTCGGAGCCGTCGCCCGATGTCCGCTCCGCGCTATTTGCTGGTCAAAGCCCACGTCGGCTTCGGGGATCGGCTGCAGTGCTTGAGCCACGCGATCCACTACGCGGTCAAGTACGGGCGGACGCTCTGCGCGGACTGGGGCGACGGCATCTGGTCGGACGGGACGGTGGATTTCCACACCTACTTCGACATCTGCGGCGTGCCCACGGTCGCGAAGGAGGCGCTCTTCGAGCTGCCGATCCGGAGCGTCGAACCGCTGGCGTGGGCGAACCAGTACGAGAGGCCGGCCGACTCCAAATTCATCTTCCGTCCCGAATACGAATGCCTCCTGGCGGACGAAGATCACCCGGCGGAACTGCTCGTGTACGCCAGCACCGGCTACCGCGCGTTCCATCTGTCCAATCTCTGCCAGCTGCGGGTGAAGCGCGAGTTCCGCAATCGCATCGTGGAGGAATTGCAGCGCTACGGTTCGTTTCCCACCGTCGTCCACCTCCGGGGAACCGACCGGGTCGCGGCCGAGAAGTACGCGGGGTACGTGGCGGACTTCTGGGCCCGGATGGGAGACGTCAGCCGAACGGAACCGCTCCTCGTCGTCACCGATTGCCTGCCCCTCTTCCGCCTCTTTCAAGTGAAGTTCCCCGATGCCGAGCTGCGGACGCCGCGGCTGGAGGCGTTCGATCCGAACATCGGAATGCACCTGCAGACCGGCGCCGATAAGCACGCGAGCAATCTGGAGCTGCTGATCGATTTCTTCCTGCTGATGTACGCCCCGATCTGCTTCCACGATCCGAACACCGAGTTCTCCAAAATGGCCCGCTTCATCCGGGGCGGAGAATACGGGTCCATCCTGGGTTTCGACCGGAAGGGGTAGCCGGA
>JAYVTJ010000549.1:0-3619 GCA_043774415.1 Fimbriiglobus sp.
TCTTCTTCGGCGTTTTCAGGCTCTCCCAAGTATCGCCGCCATCGCGGGAGACGAAGAGATCGCTGCCCGGGCCACCGCTCGTGAGTTCCCATGGCCGGCGCCGCGTCTGCCAGAATCCGGCGAATACGATTCGCGGGTTGTTCGGATCGAGCGCGACATCCGAGGCCCCGGTGTCCTCATCGACGAAGAAGGCTCTCTTCCAGGTTTTCCCGCCGTCGGTCGTGCGATAGATGCCGCGTTCGGCATTCGGACCGAAGGCGTGGCCGAGCACGGCGGCATAGCAGATGTCGGCGTTCTTCGGATGCACGGCGACCGTGCCGATCTGTCCGAGTTGCTTCCAGACGTGCTTCCACGTCTTTCCGGCATCGGTCGATTTGAAGATGCCCGCGCCGGGCGAGACGTTGCCGCGGATGTTCGCTTCGCCGGTTCCGACATAGACGACGTTGGCATCGCTCGGCGCGACTGCGATGCTGCCGATCGAACTCGTCGGCTGATCGTCGAAGATCGGTTTCCACTTCACACCGCCGTCCGACGACTTCCAAATCCCGCCGGAGGCGGAGGCGGCATAGTAGGTCAGCGGGTCGCCCGGCACCCCGCAGGCACGGCAGACTCGACCGCCGGCGAAGGGGCCGATACTCCGGTACGACAGCGCCGCGAACTCCGGCGGACCGTGCGGTTGCGGCTCCGCCGCCACTGCGACGGACGTGATAACGAGCACGAAGAGGATCGCGAGACGGAGACGCATTGTTCACTCGCGGACGGGCTGCAGAATCGGCAATCTCCGCCCATTTTAAACCGCCGGTCAGCTCCGACCATCGAACGGATGGGGAATGTGGCAATCCGAGTTAGAGCTGCCGTCAGGATCGGCGGATGCGCATTTTC
Organism: Fimbriiglobus sp.; assembly: GCA_043774415.1. GTDB lineage: Bacteria > Planctomycetota > Planctomycetia > Gemmatales > Gemmataceae > JALHQU01. The sequence continues at coordinate 883 of JAYVTJ010000549.1, forward strand.
CACGCCTCAACCATGCATCCACCTGCGTCGCGATGCGAGAATTCGTCCCGCAGGATGGGGTACACGAATCTGATGCCATCGGATCCTCGGTGCAGTCCAGCGCGGAGATGTCGAGCGGGCCAGCCTCCGAAGATCTGCGGCCGGTCGGAGAACGCTACAACGCGCCGCACCGATCGGCGTCCGAATCGCGGCTCGGGCCGGTCCAAGTCGAGTCGGCCAGCCGCCGAGAGCGTGTCTACTTCGTCGTCGGGAATGCCCCCTCCGCTTCGCGGGTCACTGCTCCCGGCGCTGCAGCCGGACGCACGAGTTGACGGATCTCGTTTTCCAGTCGTGGACTCGCAATGCGGGACGGCCCGACTCGTAATCCCTCGGTTCTCGGTTCGGATCCGAGCGGGCCCATTCGATGCGACTGCCGCGGATCAGGAGACGAGCATTCGCCGGTGCGCTTCGACATGACTCGTACTGGCTACCACGGAGTACGCCCATCGCTCGGTCGCGGTGATCGGCACCGTGGGTGCGGACCGGATCGTCGTCGGGTCGCGTCGGTCGCACATTTCGATGATCAGCTGCTGGCGCTCAAGTCTATAACTCAAATATGACCCCAGCCACCGACCCGAGCCCCCGGGCGTTCCTCGCGGCCCGCTGGGCGAACTTGATCCTCGCGAATTACGCCGTGCCGGCCGATGTTCTTCAGCCGCACTTGCCGCCCGGGGTCGAACTGGACCGCTGGCAGGGGCGAACCTACGCCAGTTTGGTCGGTTTCCAATTCCTCGACACCCGCGTACTGGGGATCCCTTGGCCCACCTTCCGGAACTTCCCGGAGTGGAACCTGCGAATCTACGTGAAGCGTGGAGACCAACGCGGTGTCTGTTTCGTGCGGGAATTCGTCCCGCAGCGGTTCGTCGCCTGGGTCGCTCGGGCGATCTACAACGAACCGTACCGGGCAGCCGGAATGAGCATGGCCATTTCTGAAACCGAAGAGTCGCTGACGGCAACCTATACGCTGCACAGCGGCGGGCGATCGCACACGATGGAAGCGACGGGTGAAAAACCGACCGTCGTTCCCGGGCCGGATTCAGTCGATCATTTCTTCAAAGAGCATTCGTGGGGCTTCGGTCGAACCCGTCGCGGGAAGCTGATCCGTTACGAAGTGAACCACCCGGAGTGGGCCGTCTACCCCGTGACGAATCACCGGATCGACCTCGATTGGGCGGAGTTATATGGCCCCGAGTGGGACGGCATGACCGGCCGCGAACCCGATTCGGTGACATTCGCGGTCGGTTCGGCGGTGAGGGTTTACCCCAAAGGAACCTTGGGGTAAACCGGATCGGCGAGTGCTTTTTTCCGAACGGCAAATGGTTATTCCACCCGCCCAGTTTTAAGTAAAAATCGAGGGATAACGGCTAGACTTTGGGGCAACGGGCTCGTCACCCAGGACCCGATGGCCAAGGGTGACACTGCACCGACACGCGATCTCCGATGAGACCTCATCCGAGTGCAAAAATCGTGGCAGACGACCATCCGCGGGCATAATTTGTGATCTCACAGCCGGTTCGTATCCCGGAGGCGTTCACCTGGGAAATATTCGACAGGCGCTCGCCACGAGGATCTGTGCATGAACCGCCGCGCGTTCCTCTCGCTGTCCGCCTTCACCCCGCTCGCCCACTTGTTGCCGGGCCACGCTTCACCCGGCCGCGCCATCGAGCGTGAACTGAAAGCCGATCTCGTGATCGTCGGGGGCGGCACGGGCGGGGTCGCGTGTGCGCTCGCGGCCGCGCGGAACGGGCTGAAGGTTATCCTCACCGAGCAGTACGACTGGATCGGCGGGCAGCTCACGTCGCAAGCGGTCCCGCCGGACGAGCACCCGTGGATCGAGGACCGCGGCAGCACGAAAACCTATCGCACGTTCCGGTCAAAGGTCCGCGACTACTGCAAGCGGAACTACTCCCTGACCGAAGCCGCAGCGAAGAACCCGCTGCTCAACCCCGGCAACGGCAGCGTGTCGAAGCTGTGCCATGAGCCGCGGGTGGCCCTCGCCGTTTTGCTGGAGATGCTAGCCCCGTACATCACCGCGGGCCGCGTTCGGTTGATTTCGGGCGTCGGCCCGGTCTCCGCGGAGACCGAGCGCGACACTGTCACCTCCATCACGATCCGCGCCGGCCCCCGCCGACTGATCCTACACGCGCCGTACTTCGTAGACGCGACCGAGACGGGCGAGTTGCTACCGCTGGCGAAAGTCGAACACGTCACCGGCGCGGAGTCGGCCGGAGACACCGGGGAACTGCATGCCCCGGTTCGGGCACGACCGCACAACCACCAAGCGTTCACCGTATGCTTCGCGCTGGACTACGAAGCGGACAAAGACAACACCATCGAGAAGCCGGAGGCGTACAAGTTCTGGCGCGAATACGCTCCCGAGCTGAAGCCGGCGTGGCCCGGCAACCTGCTGTCGTGGGAGATGTCGGACCCGAAAACTCTGAAGTCGCGAGCGGTCGGCTTCGACCCGACCGGCCCGGTCGCGAAGGGTTTGAACCTGTGGACGTACCGCCGCATCGTCGCGAAGGACAACTTCGACGGGATGAGCGACGTGTGCCTCGTGAATTGGCCGCAGAACGACTATTGGCTCGGCAACCTGTACGACAACGGCGATGAGGCCCGCGGGCACGAGCGTGCCGGCCGCGAGCTGAGCCGCTGCCTCCTCCACTGGATGCAGACGGAAGCCCCACACCCCGGCGGG
>JAYVTJ010000550.1:0-1602 GCA_043774415.1 Fimbriiglobus sp.
GATCGGATTTGCCGTCGAGAACGAGCACATAGCGGTGCGAGAGCAGTCCCATATCGGGAAACGTCTGCCCGATATCTTCGCCGACCATGTCGGCTTGGATCGTGTAGTTCGAAAGGTTCGGCGGAGTGATGTACGTGTTGGCACGGGCCACGGGCGGGGCGCCGTTGTCGTTCACTTTGCTCAGCACGTTCTTCTCGCCGAGTTTCACCATCACGAATTTGCCCTGGGCGTTCACCCAACCGCCGGGGGCGGCTCCGAGGGGGATCTTGGAGAAGTCGGGCTTGAAGGGCAGCGCCGCCGCGGCGCGGATGCGGGCCTTCGCGGTGAGGTCGCCGAACTTCACTTCGACGACGCCCGCCGAACTCGGCGGCACTTTGCCAAGGGTCACCTCGGCCGAAGTCTCATCTCCCTTGACCGCACCGGGCAGAGCCGGAGGCTGGGCCCCGGCCGGGGTCTTCGGCGGCAGCGGGAGGGTCCATGCGATCTTCGCATCCTTCGGGGCCGGGAGTTCGCGGCCGTTCTCATCGAGGTACTTCACGCCGACCGCGACCTTCTCGCCCGGCGCGCTCAGCACATCGGCGGGGAAGATGCGGATCGCGGCCACGGCGGCCTTCTCGTTGAACTTGGTCTCGTCGGCCAGCGGCGTGTACTTCGCGCTCACCGGCTTCAGCTTCGGATCGGCCACGCAGTAGATGTCATCGCGCGTTTGGAAGTAGAGCTTGCCGTTGACGGCGATGGGCGTGCCGTTGGTTTCGACGACCGTGCCCGGCTTCGCCTTGATGAGGTGCTGCTCGATGTCGGCCGGGAGCGGGGCGACCTTTGTGAGCTTCGTCAGCACCGAGAGCTTCCCGAACACGTCGAACACGTAGAGCTTGCCGTCGGCGACGAGCGGGGCGCCGCGGGCGACCGTGCCGTACTTCCAGCGCCAGAGGAGGTCGCCGTTCGCGGCGTCGAAGACGTGCATTTCGGCGCCGTCGTCGGGCATGAAGAGCATCCCGTCGGCGAGCGCCGGACTGGACAGGCCGAATCGCTTCGAGAGCGGCTGATTGCCGTTCAGCACCAACGGCCGGCGGAAGGTATCCCAGACGACCTTCGGCTGCTTGGCTTTGATCTGGGTCGCATCGAGGCAGACGACCCGGCCGATGGGCGCCCCCTGCGGATTCTCTTCGCCGTGGGCGACGTAGACCATCCCTTCGCTCGACACGACGGGAGACGGATTGATGACCTTCGCCCCGAAGACGTGGCTCCAGACGCGTTCGCCCGTCCGGACTTTCAATGCGTGCACGGCTCCATCCGCGGCACCCGAGATAAAGAGCCGCTGACCGCCGATGACGGCGATCACGGGGTTCGAATAGTAGGTGCCTTTGAACGCGAGCTTCAGTTCTTCGGAGGGCGCCGACCACCAGACCACCTCGCCCGTTTTTGAATCGACGGCGACGAAGCGATTGGCCCCGCGGGCCTGATCACCCCAAGAACCGTTGACGAGGCCGACGATGACGAGGCCGCTGTCGAAGATCGGCGAAGCAATCCGACCGCCGTAGCCCGTCACCCGGCCGAATTCTTCCGTGAGCTGCCGCGACCAGAGCACTTTGCCGGTCTTGG
>JAYVTJ010000551.1:0-6898 GCA_043774415.1 Fimbriiglobus sp.
CTGCTGATCCTGCGCGAATCGACCGAGCGCCCCGAGGTGCTCGACACCGGCCTCGCGCAGCTCGCGGCCACGCCCGAACTGTTCGCCGAGATGCTCGAAGAACTCTACCGCAGCGACACCCCCGCCCAACCCACCGCGAACCCGTTCGGCGATGGCCGCGCTTCGCAGCGGATCGCGCGGATCCTCGAGCGCGTGCTCAACGGTCGGCCCGCCCCGGCGAAGCGGGTGATGGCATGACCACACCCCGCCGACATCTGATGACGGTGAACGTCGAGGACTACTACCACGTCCAGGCGTTCAACAAGTACATTCAGCGCGCCCGCTGGCAGCGCTTTGAATCGCGCATCGAACTCACGGCCCAGCGCGCCCTCGACCTCCTTGCGAAGCACGAGGCGACCGCGAGCTTCTTCGTCCTCGGCTGGATCGCCGAGCAGTTCCCGGAGGTCGTCCGCCGCATCGCCGTAGCGGGGCACGAAGTCGGCGTGCGCGGCTTCTACCACCGCGGCGTCCGCGGTCTCTCGCCCGAAGAATTCCTCGCCGACGCCAAGCGCGCCCGCAACGCCGTCGAGCAGGCCACCGGACAGAAGGTGTTCGGCTACCGCCTCGCCGACGGCTGGCTTCAGCCCGACGATCTCTGGGCGCTCGACGCCCTCGCCGAACTCGGCTTCGTCTACGATTCGAGCATCGCGCCGATCCGCCGCAGCTTCGCGGACGAACCGGGCCGGCTCGCGCCGCACGAGCACCGCCACGGCCCGCACTCGCTGCTCGAATTGCCGATCTCCTGCGGGAAGATCCTCGGCGTCCGCGTCCCCGTCGCCGGGGGGAACTACCTCCGGCAGATCCCGACGTTCCTGACGCGCCGCGCCGCCGCGGCGTGGAGCCGCGTCCACCCGACGCCGATGGTCGCCTACTTCCACACGTGGGAACTCGACCCCGAGCAGCCGCGCCTCGCCGCCGGCGGACGCCTGAACCGGATGCGGCACTACCGCAACTTGGCGAAGATGCCCGAGCGTCTCGGCGAACTGCTGACCACCTACCGCTTCGGCTCGTGCGCCGAGTACCTGCAATTGCAGCCCGAAGCGGCCGACCTCTCGGCTCCGTCGCCGTCCGGATTGTCCCACTCGACCCGCATGGAGCGACCGCACGCGATGGCCGCTTCCGACCGCACGCCGATCTCCATCGTCGTCCCCTGCTTCAACGAAGAGCTGATCGTTCCGCACCTGCGCAACACCCTCGACGAAGTCCGCGAGCGCCTCGGCGGCGCCTACGACGTGACTTGCCTGCTCGTGAACGACGGCAGCACCGACGCCACCTGGAACGAGCTGAAAAAGGCCTTCGGCAACCGCGAGGGCTACCTGCTCCTGCGGCACGATACCAACCTCGGCATCGCCGCCGCGATCATGACCGGCATCCGCGGCGCGAGCACCGAGATCGTCTGCTCGATGGACAGCGATTGCAGCTACGACCCGCTCAAGCTCGCCGAGTTGATCCCGCTGCTGACCCCCGGCGTCGATCTCGTGACCGCGTCGCCTTATCACCCGGCCGGCGGCGTGAAGAACGTGCCCGCGTGGCGCCTGAAACTCTCGAAGGGCTGCGCGTGGCTCTACCGCCGCACGCTCCGGACGCAGCTCCACACCTACACGAGTTGCCTGCGCGTCTACCGCCGCAGCACCATCGCCGCCATCCCGCTGCTCCACAACCGCTACCTCGGCATCGCCGAACTGGTCGGCCGGCTCGACCTCGCGGGCAAGACCATCGTCGAGTATCCGGCCATCCTCGAATGCCGGCTGCATGGCCGCTCGAAAATGAAGACCGTCCGCACGATCCTCGGCCACCTGAAATTGATGGCGACGCTGGTGTACGACCGCCGCCGGCAGCAGCGCCTCACCGACCGCGACGCCATCATCCGCGGGCAGGTGTCCATGATCGCGAAGGCGGTCACGCCCGGGGCGCAGGACACGCCCAGTCCGACGTTCGCCGCCCCGCTCCGCTTCGGTTCTCCGTCCATCCCCGTCGGCACTCCGGGATCGCACGCACCATGAACTTCCCCTCCGATCAAGACGCCAGCGGCCGGACGCTCGGCGACGAAGAGATCGCCTTCGTGACCGAAGCGCTGCGCAGCGGCACCCTCACGGCGACGAAAGGCAAGTTCGCCAAGCGGCTCGAAACCGAGTTCGCGGCATCGATCGGCGCGAAGCACGCCCACGCTTGCTCGTCGGGCAGTGCCGCGATCCACGCCGCCGTCGCCGCCATCGACCCCGAACCGGGCGACGAGATCATCACCACGTCGATCACCGACATGGGCGCGATCACGCCGATCCTCTATCAGGGTGCGATCCCCGTCTTCGCGGATGTCGATCCGCTCACCGGCAACGTCACGGCCGAAACGATCGCGGCGCGGATCACGCCGCGGACGCAGGCCATCGTCGTCACGCACCTCTTCGGCAATCCGTGCGAGATGACGCCGATCATGAACCTCGCAGAACGGCACGATATCCCCGTGATCGAGGACTGCGCCCAGGCGTTTCTCAGCACGTACCGCGGTCAGCCCATCGGCACCTTCGGCGCGCTCGGCTGCTTCAGCCTTCAGCAAGGGAAGCACATCACGACCGGCGAAGGCGGACTGATCGTCTCGAACGATCCGGCGCGCGCCCGCAAGGCGTTCCTCTTCATCAACAAGTCGTGGGGCTACGGCGACGCGAACCCCGATCACTACACGATGGGGTTGAACTACCGCATCTCCGAACTGCAAGCGGCGGTGGCCGTGGCGCAGTTGGCGAAGCTGAAAGGCATCGTCGAAGCGCGGACCGCGACCGCCGCGCGGATGGATCTGTTGCTCGCCGGGGTGCCCGGAGTGCGCGTACCGGTACGGACGCCCGTCAGCGAGCACACCTTCTGGAAGTACAGCGTCCTCGTCGATCCCGCGATCATCCCCGGCGGTCCGCCGGCGCTCGCGAAGGAACTGAAGCTCGACAACATCCTGAGCGCGCCGCGTTACATTCAGAAGCCCGCGTTCCGCTGCGCCGTGATCCGCGATCAGAAGACCTTCGGGCTCAGCGGCTGGCCCTTCACGCTCGCCCGGCCCGACGCCGTCGATTACGCGGCCGAGCGCTTCCCCGGCACGTTCGAGTACCTCGACCGGATTCTCGTGCTACCGTGGAACGAGAAATACTCCGACGAACACCTGACCTTCCTGGCGGCCTCGATCCGCCGGGCCGCGCTCAGACTTTCGGAAGGCGGTGCCGCGTGACCCCCGTGACCTTCGCCCTCATCGGCGCCGGCGGCATCGCCCAGAGCTACGCGACGGCGTTCGAGAATCATTCGGATGCCCGCCTCGTCGCCGTGGTCGATGTGCGCCTCGATGCGGCGGCCGCGCTCGCCGCGCGCTTCGACTGCGCGAGCTTCGCCTCGCCGGAAGCGCTCCTCGCTTCGGATACCGCCGTCGATGCCGTCATCCTCTGCACGCCCCCGGACACGCACGAAAGCATCACGCTCCTGCTCGTCCGCCGGGGCATCCACGTCCTGTGTGAGAAGCCGTTCACCTTCACCGGCGGCAGTGCCCGCGCCATGGCCCGCGCCGCCGCGAACTCCGGGGCGCTCCTCACGATGGGGTCGAAGTTCCGCTACGTGCAGGACGTGATCCGCGCGAAAGAGCTCATCGCCGCCGGACTCGTCGGCGACGTCGTGCTCTTCGAGAACGCCTTCACGGCCCGCGTCGATATGACGAACCGCTGGAACGCGATCCCCGCCATCAGCGGCGGCGGCGTGCTCATCGATAACGGCACCCACTCCGTGGACATCATGCGGTACTTCCTCGGGCCGCTCGCGGAAGTCCATGCCGTCGAAGGGAAGAACGTCCAGCGCCTCGCCGTCGAGGATACGGCCCGGCTCTTCGTGAAGTCGCGCTCGGGCATCATGGGCAGCGTCGATCTCTCGTGGAGCATCAACAAGGAACTCGACTGGTACGTCACCGTCTACGGCGCGCTCGGCACCATCCAGATCGGCTGGAAGCTCTCGCGGTACAAGCTGAGCACCGGCCGCGAGTGGGTGACCTTCGGCACTGGCTACGACAAGGTGCAGGCCTTCCGCGATCAGGTGTCCAACTTCGCCCGCGCCATCCGCGGCATCGAGCCGTTGCGGATCACTTGGGAAGACGCCGTGGCCAGCGTCGAAGTCGTCGAAGCGGCCTACCTCTCGCTGCGGGCCTCGGCGTGGACCGGCATCGAAAAGCCGATGGCGAACCTCTCCGACACGCCGCTGTCACTGCCGACGCTCGGCGCGCTCTTGGACATCTACGATGGCTGACGGTCCGCGTATCCATCCGACCGCGATCATCGAACCGGGCGTCGGGATCGGCCGCGGCACGGTGGTGTGGGACAGCGTCCACATCCGCCGCGGGGCGACCATCGGCGAAGAGTGCATCGTCGGCGAGAAGGCCTACATCGCCGGCGGCGTGACGATCGGGAACCGCTGCAAAATCAACGCCTTCGTCTACCTCTGCGCCGGTGTCACCCTCGAAGACGGCGTGATGATCGCGGCGGGCACCGTCTTCACGAACGACCGCTTCCCGCGCGCCACGACACCGGATTTGAAGCGGCTGCGCGGATCGGAAATCGACGAGCACACCCTGCCGACGCTGGTACAGGAAGGGGTGACCATCGGGGCAAATTGCACCGTCGGTAACGACCTGACCATCGGACGCTGGGCGATGATCGGCATGGGAAGCGTCGTCACGAAGTCGATCCCGAAATTCGCATTGGCGCTTGGTAACCCGGCCCGTGTGGTGGGCGTCGTCTGCCGCTGCGGAAACTGCCTGTTCAAATTCGAAGGCGATCAACCGCCGGAGTTCCGCACAGTCGTCTGCAGCCTTTGCGATCGGTCCTACGAACACCGCGCCGGTTCCACCCGCGAGACTTGATGAGCGAGCGCATCGGCATCGTCGGCGGCGGACTGCTCGGCCTCTCCCTCGCGGATCGGCTGGCGAAGCTCGGACACGCCGTGACCGTGCTCGAAGCCGCGCCGCACTTCGGCGGCCTCGCCTCTGCTTGGCAGCTCGGGGACATCACCTGGGACCGCTTCTACCACGTCATCCTGCTCTCCGACACGCACACGCACGGGCTGCTGAAGGAGCTCGGCTTGGCGGAAGAATTCGTGGGCGTCGAAACCAAGACGGGCTTCTACACCGACGGCAAGCTCCACTCGATGTCGAACTCTGTCGAATTCCTCAAGTTCCCGCCGCTCGGTTTGCTGAGCAAGCTGCGCCTCGGGCTGACCATCCGCCACGCTTCGCGCGTCACCGATTGGAAGGCGCTCGAGAAGATCTCCGTCGTCGATTGGCTGCGGAAGTGGTCGGGCACTCGAACCACCGAGAAGATCTGGCTGCCGCTGCTGCGGGCCAAGCTCGGCGAGAGTTACCGCATCGCCTCGGCCGCGTTCATCTGGGCGACCATCGCCCGCATGTACGCCGCGCGGCGCTCGGGCATGAAGAAGGAACTCTTCGGCTACGTCCGCGGCGGCTACGCCCGCATCCTCGAACGCTTCACCGCGACACTGGTCGAACGCGGTGTCGAACTGCGGACGAGTTCGCCGGTCGCGCGCATCGGCGAAGGGCCGCGCGTCGAACTGCAATCGGGCGAGGTGCTCGCCTTCGACCGCGTCCTCTGCACCGCGGCGCCGCCTCTCGCGGTGAAGCTCGTGCCCGGTTTGGAAGCGTCGGAGCGGACGGCGCTGAATGCCCTGACCTATCAGGGAATCGTCTGTGCGTCACTGCTGTTGAAGAAGCCTCTCTCGCGCTTCTACGTCACGAACCTCACCGACGACTGGTTCCCGTTCACCGGTGTCATCGAGATGACCGCGCTTGTCGATCCCGCCGAGTTCGGCGGCCGCACGCTCGTCTATCTGCCGAAGTACGTGGCGCCGGACGATCCGCTGTACGCGGAGTCGGACGACTCGATCCGCGAGCGGTTCCTCGCGGCACTCGAGCGCATGTACCCAAAATTTCGACTCGACGATGTGCTCGCGTTCCAGATCGCGCGGGTTAAACACGTCTTCGCCGTGCCGACGCTCGACTACTCGACCAAGGTGCCGGGGATGGCGACGAGCTTGCCGGGGGTATTTCTGGTGAACTCGTCGCACATCATCAACGGCACGCTCAACGTGAACGAGACGCTGCAACTCGCTGAGCGCGCCGTCGCGACCGTGACGGAGTCGGTAGCACCACCGCTTGCCGAGCGTAGCGGAAGTCGCCAGACTTCCGATGCTCTCCGAGCGCAGTAGGTTGTCGGAACTCTGGCGAGTTCCGCTACGCAGGATCATCCGTGCCCAAGCCGACGTGCAGCCTGTCGCTCGACCTCGACAACCTCTGGTCATACTTGAAGACGCACGGCGAAGCCGGATGGGACGAGTACCCGACGTACCTCGGCACCGTCGTGCCCCGCGTGCTGGAATTCCTCGCGAAACGCGGCCTCACAATCACCTGGTTCCTCGTCGGACACGACGCCGCCGATCCGCGGCACGCCACGATTTTGCGCTCGATCACCGCTGCCGGGCACGAAGTCGGCAACCACTCGTTTCACCACGAACCGTGGCTCCACCTTTACAGCGAAGACGAGATCCGCGTCGAGATCCGCCGCACCGAAGAGGCCATCGAAGCGGCCACCGGCGTGCGACCCACGGGATTCCGCGGCCCCGGATTCAGCCACTCGCCGGCGCTGCTGAAAATCCTCGGCGAGCGCGGTTACGTCTACGATTGCAGCACTTTCCCGACGTTCCTCGGCCCGCTCGCGCGGCTCTACTACCTCGCCACTGCCAAGGGACTGTCAGTCGAAGAACGGGCCAAGCGCAGGAAGTTGTTCGGGCGATTCACGGACGGCTTGGGTCCGCTGAAGCCGTTCGAGTG
>JAYVTJ010000552.1:0-6348 GCA_043774415.1 Fimbriiglobus sp.
GCCGGATGCTGATCGAAGCGATGGCCTGCGGCGTGCCGGTCGCGGGTTCGGCCTCGGGGGAGATCCCATTCGTGATCGGGGACGCGGGGGTGGTGCTGCCCGAAGCCGATCCCGCGGCGTGGACGACCGCTCTCGCCGAATTGCTGGAGAGTCCCGCGCGGCGCGCCGGACTCGGCGCAGCGGGACTCGCCCGCGCCCGTTCGGTCTTCGCCTGGCCGATCATCGCCCGACGGCACCTCGACTTTTTCGACGGGATCGCGGGGTGACCGCACCGCTCCGCTTGGCGGTGGTCCGCGATTTCCGCCCCGAGGGCTGGCCGAGCATGGACCTCTGCGCCGATCAACTCCTCGCGCACCTCCCCGAGAGCATCCGCGCCGAGGATGTCGCCCCGGCGTTCCGCCGCTTCGCGAGTCGCTTCGGCCGCGCGGGGTTCAATGCCGACCGCCTGCTGAACCGACACCTGCTCTTGCCGGGAATGATGCAGCGTCTCGCAGCGCGCGCCGACTTTCTCCACATCGTCGATCACAGTTACGCTCACTTGGCGCTCGCCGGTCAGCCGGGCCGCACCGGGGTCTACTGTCACGATCTGGATGCGTTCCGGTCGATCCTCGAACCCGAACTCGAAGCGCGGCCCTTCTGGTACCGCCGCCTCGCCCGGCGCACGCTCGACGGATTGAAACGGGCCGCCATCGTCTTCCACAGCACGGGCGAAGTGCGCGCGGAGATCCTCCGGCACAAGCTCGTCGCGGCCGATCGCTTGGTCCACGCCCCTTACGGGGTCGCGGAGGAATTCACGCCGGACTCGGTTGAACGGGTCGAACGGCCGGGAGTGCCCGCCGGTCCGTACCTCCTCCATGTGGGGAGCAATGAGCCTCGGAAGCGGATTGACGTCCTGCTCGCCGTGTTCGCGGCGGTGCGGATGCGGGTTCCTGAACTGCGCCTCGTCCGAGTCGGCGACGGTGCGGCGGGGACCGGGGTCGTACGCTTCGCCGGGTTGACTCGCAATCAGTTGGCCAAACTCTATCGCCGGGCGGCGGCGGTGCTGGTGCCGAGCGAGCGCGAGGGGTTCGGCCTCCCCGTCATCGAGGCGCTGGCGTGCGATGCGCCCGTGATCGCGTCCGACATCTCGACGCTGCGCGAAGCCGGCGGCGCGGGCGCACTCTACTGCCCCGTCGCCGACGTGCCCGCTTGGACCGACGCGGTGACGCGGGTGCTGCTCGATCCCGGCTCAGCGCCGCCGCGAGCTGTGCGGCTGGCGCAGGCGGCCCGCTTCACCTGGAGCGAACACGCCCGCATCATCGCCGGAGCGTACCTCCGCCTCGCGGAGCGCGGCGGGTGAAGATCCTCTTCCTCAGCCCCCTCGGCAACATCGGCGGGGCCGAGCGCGTGCTGCTCACCGCTATTGCCGGATTGCGGCGCGAACGTCCCGGCCTCGCAATCGGCGTGGTGGTGCTCTCCGATGGGCCACTCGCCGCCGCGGCGCGCGAACTCGGGGCCGAAGCCTTCGTGCTTCCGCTGCCGCCGGCGCTCGCGGAACTCGGTGATAGCGGCCGCAGTCGGATCGGGACCGGCGTGCGCGCCATCCTCGGCGCTCCGGAACTCGTGCGCTACTCGCGTCGGTTGAAGGCCGAGGTCGCCCGCTTTGCCCCGGATGTCGTTCACTCGAACGGGATCAAGACGCACCTGCTGACCCGCTTCGCGGTGCCGTCGCGCATCCCCGTCGTCTGGCACATCCACGACTTCACCACCGCTCGACCGCTTGCCGGTTGGCTGCTGCGCCGGGCGCGAGCGCGGCCCCGCGCGGCGCTGGCCATTTCCGAAGCCGTCGCGGTCGACACCCGCGCCGCGCTGCCCGGTGTCTGCGTGGAAGTGATTCCCAATGCCGTCGATCTCGCGCACTTCGTGCCCGGCGCCGGCGACGGTGCGGCGCTCGACCGCGCTGCCGGGCTGCCCCCGGCGTCGGCGGGCACGATCCGCGTCGGCCTCGTCGCGACCTCCGCGCGCTGGAAGGGGCACCTCGTCGTCCTTGATGCCGCCGCTAAGCTCGCGGCGGAGTCGCCCGAGTTGCCGGTGCGCTGGTTCCTCATCGGCGGGCCGATTTACCGTACGGCGGCGCAGTTCACCGACGCGGAATTGCGCGCTGCCACCGAAGCGCGCGGCCTCGGCGGACGGGTCGGATTCGTCCCCTTCGCCGCGGACACGGCGCCGCTCTATCGGGCGCTCGATGTCGTCCTGCACGCATCGACGCGACCGGAACCGTTCGGGTTGACAGTCGCGGAAGCGATGGCCTGCGGGCGCCCGGTTGTGGTGAGCGCAGCGGGAGGTACGGTGGAATTCTTCACCGAAGGGGTCGATGCGCTCGGGATCCGGCCCGGCGATTCCGAAGGAGTAGCGAATGCGGTCCGCCGGCTGGTCGGCGATGCCGGACTGCGCGCCCGATTGGGCGCCGCCGCACGCCGGACGGCGGAAGCGAGATTCGACGCAGCCGGGTACGGGCGGCGATTGGTGGCCTTCTACGAATCGCTCGGATAGATCCGCGCTCACCCCGGTTTTGCCGCGGTGACGAGGGGATCGGGCGGATCCAGTTCGTCATCGCGGATGAGCACCGCGAATTCCCGAGGCCCATCGAGCTGGAACGTGAACCGGATCCAGCACGCCCCGTTCTCGGAACCCGTCTCGTAGTAGAGCCGGTAGTTCCCCGCCGCGATCTCGATCGGAACACTGTGCGCGATCGAGGCGACCTCCAGCCGCATCCCCGGTTCGACGGTGAACGGAACCGCGATGGCGCGCACCGCGTTCTTCCGGCGCAGGAACCGCTTCCGCGTCGCGACATCGAGCCGGGCGGGGCCGGCGGCGATGAGGCTCGCGAAGGAGACTGACTTGGGACGCCAAGAGAATCCCTGCGCGACATGCGCCGCCGTCCATTCGTTGAAGGGGGCCTTCAGGCGTCCGTCGAAAATCGCGACCCGCGAATAGGAGATGGATAGGATCTTCGCTTTCGCCATGGGATCTCACTCCGTTCGCCCGATCAGTTCCGCAGTTCCCCTCGCAGACCGGCGAGCGCTTCGCGCCCGAGCCGGATCACCGCGTCGCCGACCGTCAATTCGTAAATTCCATCCAGCGGTTCGTAGTGCTTCATCGCGATCACCCGGCCCGGCGTCAGGCCCAGTTCGGCCCAGCGACGCAGGCGTTCGGGGTTATCGTCTTGGGCTTCGCGCAGCGTGAAGGTCTGGCCCGGCAGGAACTCGTCGAGGCGCAGGAGGTCGCGGTGCGGGAGCTCGCCCGTGGCACTCGGGATCGGGTGGCCGTGCGGATCTTCGAGCGGTTCGCCCAAGTGCGCCGCGATGGCCGCTTCGAGCCGGGGCGAAATGGCGTGCTCGAGCGCCTCGGCTTCGACATCGACCTCGCTCCAGTCGAGGCCGAGTACCTTCGTGAGGAAGAGTTCGATGAGCCGGTGCCGGCGGATCACCCGCAGCGCTTCGCGCGCCCCGGCTTCCGTGAGCTTCGCGCCGCTGCCGGAGGTGTATTCGATCCAGCCGGCTTCGCCGAGGCGCTTCAGCATCCCCGTGACGGACGGCGCCTTGACCGCGAGTTCCGCGGCGATGTCGGCGGGGTAGACGACCGCCGACACCCCACCGAGGCGGTGGATCGCTTTGAGGTAGTCCTGCACGGCTTCCGTCGGCGCGGTGGGCATGGCACTCATGGTACGGGCGGCGTGCGGGGAGAGTGTGAAAGTTCCTCCGCGAGGAACTCGGCGGCGCGCTCCACGGCCCCCGGCACCGCGACGCGGTCGCGCAGCTCGCGGAGCTTTTCGACGAGGGCGTCGCGCTCCTGCGGCCGTTCGAGCCACGCCACGATGCGCGCGGCGATCTCCTCGTGCTCATCGACCGACCCGGCGAACTCGGGGAACAACTCTTCGCCGGCGAGCAGGTTCACGAGGCTGATGTACTTCATCTTTTTCATGCGCCGGGCGATGAAGCCGAAGAGCCGGCCGACCCGGTAGACCACGACCGTCGGCTTCAACCGGCTGAGCAGTTCCAATCCCACCGAACCCGAGACGGCGATGCAGGCCGTCGCGAGTTCGATGATCTCCGGCGTCCGACCGACGCACACCTCGACGTACAATCCGCTGCCGACGAGCTGAGCGCGGATGAGCGCGGCCTGCTTCTCGCGGTAGGCCGCCACGAGGAAGCGCACGTCCGGACGCTTCGCCGCGATGAGGTTCATCGCCTTCAGCATCATCGGCACATTCGCCAGCACTTCCTGCGTCCGCGATCCCGGCAGCACGGCGATGCGTTCGCCCGGCTTGACCCGTTCCCCGGCGAGGAACTCGGCGTCGAGTTTCTGATGCGCGATTTCATCGAAGTACGGGTGGCCGACGTAGTGCGTGCGGACGCCGCGTTCGCGGTACCACTCTTCCTCGAACGGCATCGCCGTGAGCACGGCGGTGAAGTCGCGGCGGACCTTCTTCACGCGCCAGCCGGCCCAGGCCCACAATTGCGGCGGAACGAAGTAGTAAACGGGGATGCCGTAGCGGTGGGCCCGCTGCGCGAGGTGCCAGTGGAAGCCGGGATAGTCGATGAGCACGACGGCATCGGGCCGCTGCGTGCGGAAGTACGACTCGGCCTTGGCACCGAGGTGGAGGAAGATCGGCAGGTTTGCCAGCACGCGGCCGAGCCACATGACGGCGAGATCGCAGAGCGGATAGAGGAGCGTCACGCCGGCGGCGGCCATGCGCTCGCCGCCGAAGCCGACGAGTTCGGCGTCCGGGAAGCGGCGCTTCAGCAGCGCCGCGAGATTGGCGCCGTGGAGGTCGCCGCTCGGTTCGCCGGCGCTCAGGAACAATCGCATCAGACGAGGGCTTCGGCCGGGGCGACCGCGGGCTTCCGGGGACCGTTGCCGGGGAGGTCGGTCGGCTCGGCGACGCGGCGGTAGCCGAGCGAGCGCATGACTTCGAGCACTTCGCTCCAAGTGGGGAACGGGCGGCGGTTCTCCCGCTTGTAGCGATCCATCGCCTTCATGAAGTCGGTTTCTTCGTCGTTGTAGTCGCGTTCGCAAGTCGTCGGGTCGATCAAGCGCCGGCGCTCGCTCGTGCGCCGCTTCTCGGCGGCGTTCTTCGCCCGGCGGTCGGTCGCCACCGGGATGTTCCGCTTGCGGCGCTCCTGGGGGAACGCGTCCGCATCGACTTCGGAGTCCGAAACGTCGTCGATCATGGTGATGCTCATGGTGGGCCTGGTCTCGCGGACCGGACGACCGGGGGACGGTCGGCCGGAAGCAGGGGCGAGTTCAGAAAATCTCCGAACTCGGGGTCGGACCGCACGGGATAGACAGGTGCAATCACCCTACCCGTCGCATTCGGCCTGTCAACCGAAATTCGCATGCGCGGCACCATCGAACTTCGCCCGGCCGGATAACTGTAACGGTGCGCGGATTCGCAATATTCGGGCGCTACACGAACTTAGTACCGGTTGTAGTTTTTACAAAGGGAAACCGATCCACTTGGACTCCGTCAACCTCATCCGCCTCTTCGATTTCTACCTGGCCTCAATGTTCCTGCTCGGCCTCTACCGCCGGCGGAGCGTCTACTGGGATGCCGGCCGACTCGTTTTTTCCCTCGTCGGGCGCCGCCAGAAGCTGATGACGGTCGTGAAAAGCGAGAAGCGGGAGCTGCTCACGCTCGAAACGCTCCGGCCCGTTCTTGTCGCCATCGCTCTCATGATGATCCAGTGGCTCTGCTCGCGGCTCATCTGGCCGCAGGCCGATGTGCCCCTCGGCAGCCTGCTCGAAGAGTGGTGGAAGCCGGTGCTCGTGGCGGTGGCGTTCGTGCCGATGTTCGCCGTGGATGTCTACTTCCTCGTCCGCATCGGCCAGTTCGACCACGGCGAGACCGAGAAGTATCTGGATCAAGCCGAGCGCTGGCTCGGCACTTGGAAGGCGACCGCCGTCCACACGCTGACGTTCGGGATCGTGAATCCGAATGCCGTGGTGCAGAAGGAAGTGAAAAAGAGCCTGCAGGAACTCGGCCGGACGGTGCAGGCCTCGATGTGGTGGGCCAGTGTGCAAACAGGGTTGCGGCTGACGTTCGGCGCGGTGGTCTGGTTGCTCTGGGCGTTCGCGTGAATCGCGGCATTTCCGCTCGAAAATGATTCCAGCGCAACCCCCCCCACCCCCGCGTGGAATCATTTCGGATTATCGGTAGAACCTTAGCGCGGTAACGACTTGCGTCCGAAATCGCGATGGGCCGGTGCGCCAAAAATCAATCGCGGGCGGCGTCGGAATTCGGAACGGCGCCGGGCGATCATGGAGGATGACCCGGGGGTCTTGCCTCCAAGTTTTGGCGATAAGATC
>JAYVTJ010000553.1:0-6694 GCA_043774415.1 Fimbriiglobus sp.
TCGGCGCCGCTGGCGATCTCCTTCTTCGCGTTCGCTTCGGGGTTCTCGTAGAGCCGGCCGTTGTTCCAGTGGCCGTGCGGGCAGAGCACGCCGGGGTACTTCTGCGACTTCTTCTTCTCTTCGCCGAACGGGCGGTAGAGATTGCCCGACACATAGTGCCCCGGCGTGCTCGCGAAGAAGACCTTCTCGACGGTGTAGCCGTCGCGCTCGATCTTCCCGTGGATCGTCGGTTCGAGCTTGGCCTTCTCGGGCATCGGCCAGAGGCCGTGGGAGACGAGGGTCTGTTCGCGGACGATTTCGCGACGCTTGAGCCACTCTTCCTTCGTCTTCGGTACCGCGAACGGGAAGTAATCGTTGAGTGTCTTCGGTTTGCCGAGGCGGGCGTCTTTGACGATCGGGGCCGGCTCGGCGCCGAAGGCGCGGGTGCAGATGGGGAGGGCGGCGGAGGCGATCAGCATTTGGCGGCGCGTGAGCATGGTGGGAACCCGAATCGCGGATGAGGTGGGATGCTGAGGGTACGCGGAGAATCGGAGGGAGTCAATCGGGTATGATGGCGGGAGGCCCGGCAATCCGGAGAGTGGGGAAAGCGATGACCGAAGAAGAATGGCTGACGGGGAACGATCCGACGCCGATGCTGGAGTTCCTCCGCGGAAAGGTGAGTGACCGGAAACTGCGGTTGTTCGGTTGTGCGTGTTGTCGAGGAGTTTCAAACCACTTCGAAGATCAACGCTATTGGCAACTGCTCGATGTGGCTGAACAATTCACCGATAGCGCAGTGACAGACTCCGAGCGGAGCGAAGCTCGCAAAGTGTCAGTTGTTGCGGCTGAAGGGCGTGATGTCACAAGTTCGCCGAGCAAGCCAAAATACCAACGTCGTCAGGCGTCGGCCTTGTATTGGTCTTTGGCGAGAGAATCGTTCGATGCCGCCTTGAATACTCCCAAACTGATTGTCGAAGCGTTCATTTGGCAAGCAGGCGGTCACGCGGCTTGTGATTGGGCAAAAATCCGATTGACGCAGTTTCTTGTTCAAACCAAACTTCTTCGCGACATCTTCGGCAATCCCTTCCGCCCCGTGGTCGCCGATCCCGCGTGGCTCACGCCGACCGTCGTCTCCATCGCCGATGCCCTCTACCGGGATCGCGCCTTCGACCGCCTGCCGATCCTCGCGGATGCTCTCGCAGAAGCCGGCTGCACCGACGCCGACCTCCTGCTCCACTGCCGGCAACCGGGCGAGCACGTCCGCGGCTGCTGGGCCGTCGATCTGGTGTTGGGGAGACGTAGGACAGGCATCTTGCCTGTCCCGGATCGCGGACAGGCAAGATGCCTGTCCTACAGGGAAGCCCATCGCCGTTTCATTTCCAACCGACGACGGCTTCGCGAAATCGGACGTAAGTCCATGCGGTGCTTGGCAGATACCGATCATCCGGGTTGTGATTCCGATCATTTTTTAGCTTTCGGTCGCTTCAGCAAGGGGGGTGTGGAAAGCGACTGAAACTGAAATGACAACTCGGCCGGTTGGGTCGTTCCCCGTCTTCGATCCTCTCAAGTCCTTGCAGGACTTGGCCAATCGTCCGCCCGGGGCGAAAATCCGAGTCCGGATGTCCGTTCAAACCGGGAACCGTCCTGTCCGGGTGCCGTCCGCGAACTTATACCGAATGGTACCTATGGCCCCTCCCATTGCCCGTCCGTCGACGCCCGCACCCATCGGCTGGTGGAATCCCGACGGCACCGCGCCCGCGACCCCCTCCGAAGCCTCGATCCTCCTCGGCGATTTGGGTTCTTCCGTCGCCGTCGTCCAAGAATCGACCGGCTTCGCCGTCGCGCGCGGGAGCTTCGCTGCCCCACAAGCCGGGTTGCCGCTCCTCGCCTATCTGCCGCCGCTGCGACCGGCCCAACTCGGCAGCGCCACGTTCCTCGCCGACCACGGCTTGAAGTTCCCGTACATGACCGGGGCGATGGCCAACGGCATCGCGTCCGCCGAGATCGTCGAAGCGATGAGCCGGGCCGGGATGCTCGGGAGTTTCGGCGCCGCCGGGCTGTCGAAGGAGCGCGTGACGCTCGCCGTGGACCGCTTGCAGGCGAACCTCGGCGACCGGCCCTTCTGCATCAACTTGATCCACAGCCCGAATGAACCGGCCCACGAAGCGGCCCTCGTCGAACTCTTCCTGAAGCGCGGCGTCCGGCTCATCGAAGCGTCCGCGTATCTGGATCTCACCCCGGCCGTCGTGCGCTACCGCCTCGCGGGACTTCGCAGGCGTGCCGACGGTTCCATCGAGTGCGCCAATCGGATCATCGCGAAGGTGTCGCGGGTCGAAGTCGCCACGAAGTTCCTCTCGCCCGCTCCGGATCGACTGATTCAAGAACTGCTGCAATCTCAGCAGATCGCGGCGGAGCAGGCCGACCTCGCCAAGCGAGTGCCGATGTGCGACGACCTCACGGCCGAGGCCGACAGCGGCGGTCACACCGACAACCGCCCGGCCATCACGCTGCTGCCAACGATGGTGGCGCTCCGCGATCGCTTGCAGCTCCAATTCGGCTTCGCCAATCCCGTGCGCGTCGGTCTCGCGGGAGGCATCGCGACCCCGGCGAGTGCGGCCGGCGCCTTCGCGCTCGGGGCGTCCTACGTTGTGACGGGCTCGATCAATCAGGCCTGCGTCGAATCGGGGAGTTCGGACGCCGTGCGGACGATGCTCGCCGGGGCGGGCCAGGCCGATGTGGCGATGGCGCCGGCCGCAGATATGTTCGAGATGGGCGTGAAGCTGCAGGTGCTCAAGCGCGGCACCATGTTCGCGATGCGGGCGCAGAAACTCTACGACCTGTACCGCGCCCATCCGAGTTGGGAGGCGATTCCCGAAGCGGAGCGCGTCCAGCTTGAGAAGGCGGTGCTGAAGCGCACCTTCGCGGATGTGTGGGCCGAGACGCGGGAGTTCTTCCTGAAGCGCGACCCGGAGCAGGTGCCCAAAGCCGAGGGGAATCCGAAGCACAAGATGGCGCTCGTCTTCCGCTGGTACTTGGGGCTGTCGTCGCGCTGGGCCAACGCCGGGGATCCGACGCGGCAGCTCGATTACCAGGTCTGGTGCGGCCCGGCGATGGGGGCTTTCAACGAGTGGGCGAAGGGGAGCCACCTCGAAGTGCCGGCGAACCGCACCGTGGTGAACGTCGCGCACAACCTCTTGAATGGGGCGTGCGTGGTGACCCGGCGCACGGCACTGAGACAACAGGGGATCGACTTGCCGGTAGAATGGTTTCCCCTGCGGCCGCTCACGGATGCGGAGTTGGCCGAGCGGTTGGCGTAAGCCTTCCGTGTGCATTTGACGTTCCCGAGCGATGATTCCACGGAGGGCTGACGCCCACCGCTCCGATGAGGTCCGAGTTGAACACCGCGACGACCCCCCCCGTTCCGTTGGCCATCGTCGGCATCGGCTGCCTTTTCCCGAAGGCCGACGGGCCGGGCGCGTACTGGGCGAACATCAAGCACGGCGTCGATTGCATCGGCGACATCCCCGCGACCCACTGGAACCCGGACGACTATTTCGACGCCGATCCGAAATCGCCCGACCGCACTTACGCCCGCCGCGGCGGCTTCCTCACCCCCATCGACTTCAACCCGCTCGAATTCGGCATCGCCCCGCGCGATTTGGAAGCGACCGATACCGCGCAACTGCTCGGCCTCGTCGCCGCGAAGCAGGCACTGACCGATGCGGGCGTTTCGTTCGAGGGCGCCGGTTCCGTTTCCCGCAGCAAGACGAGCGTCATCCTCGGCGTCACGGGCACCCTCGAACTCGTCATCCCACTGGGCGCGCGCTTGGGTCACCCGAAGTGGCGCCGAGCGCTGAAGGATGCCGGCGTCGCCGACGACGTGGCCCAAGATGTCGTCGAGCGCATCTCCGAAAGCTACGTCCCCTGGCAGGAGAACAGCTTCCCCGGACTGCTCGGCAACGTCGTCGCGGGCCGGATCGCGAACCGCCTCGACCTCCACGGCACGAACTGCGTCGTCGATGCGGCCTGCGCCAGTTCGCTGAGCGCCGTCCACCTCGCGTCGATGGAACTGGCCACCGGGAAAGCGGACGTCGTCGTCACCGGCGGGGCCGACACGTTCAACGACATTTTCATGTTCATGTGCTTCAGCAAGACGCCCGCTCTATCGAAGTCGGGCGAGTCGCGCCCTTTCGATTGCAACGGCGACGGCACCGCCCTCGGCGAAGGCTTGGGTATGGTCGTGCTGAAGCGCCTCGCCGATGCAGAAGCGAACGGCGACACGATCTACGCCGTGCTGAAAGGCATCGGCACCAGTTCGGACGGCAAAGGCAACGCCATCTACGCGCCCTCGGCGGCGGGGCAGGTGCGCTGTCTCACGGATGCGTATGAGCGTGCCAACGTCGATCCGCGCACGGTCGAACTCGTCGAAGCGCACGGCACCGGGACGAAGGTCGGCGATGCGGCGGAGGCGACCGCCCTCGTCCAGGTCTTCGGCTGCACGCGCTCTCGGGATGAACCGCAAGAGCCGTGGTGTGCGCTCGGGTCGGTGAAGTCGCAGATCGGCCACACGAAGGCGGCCGCCGGCTCTGCGTCGCTCATCAAGGTGGCGCTGGCTCTGCACCACAAGGTGCTGCCGCCGACGATCAAGGTGAATCGGCCCGTCGAGCCGCTGATGGCCGAGGGCAGCCCCTTCTACGTGAACGCGCAGATGCGGCCCTGGCTGCCGAAGTCCGATCATCCGCGTCGGGCGGGGATGTCCGCGTTCGGCTTCGGCGGCTCGAACTTCCACGCCGTGCTCGAAGAGTACCGCCCCGAAAAGACCGAGCCGGACTGGGACGGCCAAGTCGAGATCCTCGCACTCACCGGTTCGACGGTCGAAGCGGTGCAAGCCGCGCTTGCGCCACTCGGTGACGCGCCGGCGTGGCCCGCGTTCGCGCGCGCAGCCGAGGTATCGCGTACGAGCTTCGATCCCGCCGCGCCGATGCGCTTGCTTTTCGTCGCACACCGGACGAAGACCGACCTCGCACAACTTCTGACGCGAGCCAAGGCACGCTTGACCGCCGAGCCGTTCTCCCCGAAGTGGCTGACGCCCGAAGGGGCGTTCTTCGGCAGTGGCCCGGCGTCCGGCGCGCTCGCGGTGCTCTTCCCCGGCCAGGGTTCGCAGAGCGTCGGCATGCTGCGCGAACTCGCCTGCATCTTCCCCGAAATGCTCGCGTCCCTCGCGGCCGCGGATGCGGTGCGACCCGGCCTGAGCGACATCATCTATCCGCCGACTTCGTTCGTCGAGGGTGCGAAGGCGAAGCAGGACGAGGCGCTGAAGGCGACCGATGCGGCGCAGCCGGCGCTCGGGGCCGTGAGCTTCGGCGCCTGCCGCGTGCTGAGCGAGCGGTTCGGCCTGCGCGCCGACCGCTTCGCGGGGCACAGCTACGGCGAACTCCCGGCGCTCGTCGCGGCGGGGCGCATTTCCCCCGCCGACTTCTTCCGGCTCTCGCAGCGCCGCGGCGACCTCATGGCCGCGCAGCGCAGCGGCGATGCCGGGGCGATGCTCGCGGTGCTGGCCCCGCTCGCCGCAATCGAAGCGGCGCTGATCCCCGGCGTCGTCGTCGCAAATAAGAATGCCCCGCAGCAGACGGTGCTCTCCGGCTCCACTGCGGCGATCGATCGCATCGCCGAAATTTTCGCGTCGCAGAACATCCGTGCGGTGAAGCTCTCCGTCGCGGCCGCGTTCCACAGCGACCTCGTCGCCGACGCATCGCGGCCCCTGCGTTCGGAACTCGACTCCGTCGAGTTCCATCCGGGGGCGCCCGTCAATGCGAACACGACCGCCGCGGAGTACCCGGGCGATGCCGACGCCTGCCGCGATCTGCTCGGGAACCAACTCGCGAAGCCGGTCGATTTCGTCGGATCCATCCGTGCGATGCTGGAGGCCGGCGTGCGGACCTTTCTCGAAGTCGGCCCCGGTTCGACCCTCAGCAAGCTTGTACAGGCCATCGTCGAAGACGCGGCCCCGGCCGAGGATGCCGAAGCGTTTTCTCTGGAATCGAGCCGAAAATCGGACACGCTCGACCTGGCGACGACCTTGGCGAAACTCTCGGCGCGCGGTCACACTGTGAACCTCACCGCATGGGAAGCCGGCAGCCGCTGCCGTCCGGCGCCGCTCCCGGCGAAGCCGATCATGACGGTTCCCATCGGCGGGGCGAACGTCGTCAGTCCGCGTCCGAAGCGGCCCGCCCGCGCTCCGGTTCCCAGTATCAACGGCTCGGCCCGACCCTCGACGCTCCCCGCAGGAAAACGTCCGATGAACGATCCGCAGTCGGCCGAGTTGAGCCAGGCCCTGCAGGTGACGCAGCAGACGCTCGCCGCGCTCCAGAAGATGCAGGAGCAAACGGCGCAGCTCCACAAGCAGTTCCTCGATTCGCAGGAGAGCGCGCAGCGCACGCTTCATCAGCTCGTCGCGCAGCAGCAGGCACTCTTCTTCCCCGGCGCAGCACCTGCACTGGCGGCTCCGATGATCGTCGAAGTGCCGCGGCCGGTGCCGATTCCCGCTCCGGTATTCGTCGCACCTCCGGCACCCGTCGCGGTCGCGAAGCCGGTGCCGCCTCCCGCGGTCGCGCCGAAGCCGGCGTCCGGCATTGCTTCCGTCCTACTCGGCGTGGTCGCGGAGAAGACGGGTTACCCGACCGAGATGCTGAACCTCGAAATGAGTCTCGATGCC
>JAYVTJ010000554.1:0-3193 GCA_043774415.1 Fimbriiglobus sp.
CCCGCCGCCACCCGAATAGCGGCGGCGAGTCTCGCCGACTCGACCGCGTCCTATGTGGGAACGGCCCGCAGTAAATACACGAACGACGCCCCGTTGAACAATCCGTGTACGACGACCCCCGGCACGATGCTGCCGGTCCGGGCCGTGAGGTAGCCCAACCCGAGGGCAAGGACAAAGAGCGGAATCGGGCTGGGCCAGACGGCCGAGTGCGCGGCCGCGAAAAGCGCCGACGTCGACACGACCGCGAGGATTGTCCGCTTCGGGTAGGTCTTCGGCAGGAGTTGGCAGGCGATCAGCACGATCCCGAGGACGACCACGAAGAGCAGGGCACCGTAGTGGGGATCGCGCCAATCGCCGAACGCTGCCAGCGCGAAGAGGAACGACAGCACGATCAGCGCGAGAGCGCTGTACCAGCGTCGAATCGCCCACGGAATCAGCAGTCCGCGGAAGAAATACTCTTCGACCCAAGGAGTCGCGGCGCAGACTGCGAGGCCGAACAAGGCTCCGCCCAAGCCGTCCCGCGTCGGAAGGAGCTTGGTCAGCGGATGGACATCGATCGGCCCGCCAAGTTGCTGCTTCACCCAGAGCGTGAAGAGGTGGACGCCCGTGGTCGCGGGATCGAGAACGAACCACGCGGCCGCGCCGAGCGCGATCCATCCGGCCACGCGCCGCGAACCGGGGAAGCGCGGAGTACCGAGGAGTTGGACGCTGCCGAATGTCAGCGCGGCGAAGAAGAGCGGAGTGATGATCGCGCGGGCCGCGAGCGCGCTCAGCATCTGCGTCTCGTCCGGGATCGGGGAAGGGTACCACCCGAGGTGAACGACGACTGCCGTCGCGGAGCTGGCGACGATCTCGTAGGCGAAAAAGACAATCGCGATGAAGTAGCCGTACCACGCTCGCGGTGGAAGCTGCCAATGCGGCCGCAGCCAACTCCGCGTCGGCCCTCCGAGCGAGCCGAAGACCAGCACCAGCGCTGCGGCCACGAACGCGACAATCCCCGTCGAGGCGCCGAGTTCGCGGTAGTCGAGCGGCTGATTCGGATCCACGGGCGCTTCCGGCGGTTGATCGGTCGGCCGAAGCGTCTAGGATACGCTGGCCTTGCCCCGCTGCCCACCGACCGAGTTTTCCGGATCACGATGACGAATATTCTGGAACGGATCGTCGCCACGAAGCGCATCGAAATCGCGGCCGCGAAACTCCGGGTCTCCGAAGCGGAACTCGAAGCGATCGCGGCGTCGCGGTCTCCCACGCGCGGCTTCGCTGCAGCGCTGCGCGTTCCCGGCGAACTCCGCATCATCGCCGAAGTGAAGAAAGCTTCCCCTTCGGCCGGGGTCATCCGCGCCGACTTCGACCCGGTGCAGATCGCGAAGATCTACGAAGCCCACTGCGCGGCGGCGCTCAGCGTCCTCACCGACGAGCAGTACTTCCAGGGCCAACTCGACTACCTCCGCGCCGTTCGCGCCGCGGTCGGCATCCCCGTGCTGCGGAAGGAATTCATCCTCGACCGATACCAACTCGTCGAAGCCCGCGCCGCCGGGGCCGATGCGGTGCTGCTCATCGCCGAGATTCTGCCGGGCGGTGAACTCGCGAAGCTCCACCGCGACGCGGTCGCCCTCGGATTGGATGTGCTCGTCGAATTGCACGATGCCGATCAACTGCCGCGGGTGCTGGATTGTGGAGCGACTGTCGTCGGCATCAACAACCGCGATCTGCGCACGTTCGTCACGAATCTGGATCGCACACTCGAATTGCGGTCGAGCATTCCCGATTCCGTTACGGTCGTCAGCGAGAGCGGCATCCGCACGACTGCCGACATGGCGATTCTGAAAGCCGCGGGCGTTCACGCCGTGCTCGTCGGCGAATCGCTGATGCGCTCGCCGGACATCGGTGCGGCGCTCGATGCGCTGCGGGGATAATCGCCGTTCCGCAGCAATCGCCAGCCGGCCCAACCCCAAAGCAGCAGCAGCAGCACGCTGTCCACGGGGTGAAAATAATCCGTCGTCGCACTCAGTGTCGGAGTGTGCGTCGTGGCTTTCCCCTCGGCCGTTTTCGTTTCGACCGCGAGGTATCCGGCGCCGAAGGTCGCCTTCGGCCGCAGGGTCATCAATCCGTTTTCGTTCCAGAGCAGCAGCGCGAGGATCAGCAGCGGCACCGACGCGCCGTAGAGTCGCGCCCGCCGCTGGAGCGGCCCCGGTTCGGCCTGGAGCAGCTTGTACTGCGGGGTGCGGAAGAAGAGTCCGGGGTGGGCGAACATGACGAGGACGCCCGCCGTAGAGAGGAGCACGTCGTAGTACATAAAGCGGTAGCAGCAGTGGTAGGCCCCGAGGAAGAGGAACCCGGCGCCGAGTCCAACCGGTTCGCGACAGTTCGCGCGGAACCAGTAGATGCCGACGGTCGCGGCGAAGACGGTGCCCCAGAGGATCCAGCCGAGGCGCTCGGCGTAGGGGTCGGCGCGCTCCTCGTTCGGCTTGCCGAAGTCGAGGAGGATGCGCTTCGGGATCCCCGAGAGGTCGCGGCTCAGCTCGATCCAATTCTTGTTCACGCTGTAAGTCGCCGAAGCTTCTTTCCCGATCGTCAGCCAGTTGCCCCAAGAATGGACGCCGACGATCGGCAGCGTGGCGAGCGCCAACCCGCAGCCGACGAGTCCCATCGCCAGCACCATGCGCCAGCGCAGCATGAGCAGCGGGACCAACACGAACACGAGTCCCCAGACCGGTTTGAACGCGAGCAGGCCCCACACGGCGCCCCCGGCATACTCGCGACCGCGAACGGCGAGCGCCCAGCCCACGAGCAGGATCGCGAGTGAGATGGCGTGATTCTGCCCGAGGTCGAGACCGGGGCGGAAGCCGGGGTAGATGAGGATGAACGTCGTGCAAACGGGCCACGCGAGCCGGCCGCGCGAGAGGAGCTGAGCCGCGAGGCCCGCGATGAAGCAGGCGACGATACCTAGGAACTGCAGGACGAAGTACGCCGATTGCGCATCTTCGATCAGGCCGAGGGGCGAGTACAGCAGCGCATGAACCGGCGGGTAAAGCGGCCCGCCCACGGCGGGGCGATTGAGTTCGTCGATCAACTGCGCGTTGAGCGTTTGCCCGGCGAGGTGCTGCGAAGCCGCGGCCGCGAACGGATTGCCATCGCCTCCGCCGGCGAGCGCGAGCGCGATCCCCTCGGCCGCTTCGCCCCAGCGCTTCGA
>JAYVTJ010000555.1:0-7151 GCA_043774415.1 Fimbriiglobus sp.
GAAGGTCGGCGGCGTGTTTCACCACGGACTCACCGTCGATGAGACCGCCGTGCCGCACAGCACCTGGCACGTCAACGCGGCCCACTTCCTCGAATCGTGGGGCGATGTTCGCGGGCACGACGGCACCGCCTGCGTCCAGCAGCCGCTGATCGCGCCGCTCTACCGGGGCAAGAGTTGCATCGAGCTTGTCGCGGCCGCACTGGAATACCCGATCACCGAAGGCCAGGCGCTCGTCCGCGATACGTGGGAGAAGTACTTCGCCGCGAAGGGGATCAAGTCGGACGAAGGCCCGCCGCTGACGTTCGCCCACTACTGGGAAACCGCCCTCCGCGACGGTGTCCTCGACCGGACGAAGGAAGACTTCCCGAAGTACGCCAAGGCCGCGCTCGGCCCCATCAGCTTGGCGCAGCTCACCGCCCCCGGATTCAGCCAGCCCGCCATCGAGAAGCTCGAAATCCAGTTCCGCCCCGACCCCGTGCTGTGGGACGGTAAGCAGGCGAACAACGGCTGGCTCCAGGAGCTGCCGAAGCCGGTGACGAACCTGACTTGGGACAACGCCGCGATGGTGTCGCCGCGCACGGCCGAGGAGTTGAAGTTCAAGCAGCACTTCGCCTGGACCGGCGGCGAACGCGGCTCGACCGAGACCGACATCGCCGAGATCACCGTCGCCGGGCGCAAGCTGAAAGTGGCGGTCCACGTCCAGCCCGGCATGGCCGACGGCGTCGTCGTCCTGCACCTCGGCCTCGGGCGCGAGCGCGTCGGCCGAGTCGGCAAAGGCATTGGCTTCGACGCCTACAAGCTCCGCGGAACGGACGCGATGTGGAGCGCCGCCGTCCCCGAGATGCGCCGCACGGGCGAGCGCCACACGCTCGCCGTGGCCGGTGCCCACGCCGCGATGGAATCGCGCCGGCCCGTCCGGCATGCCAGCATCGAGCAGTACAAGAACGACGAAGACTTCGCGCAGATCCCGCCGACCTCCGCCGCGGAGTTCGAAGAGATCCGGATGCTCACACCGGGCACCGTGGAGAACTTCCAGCTCAACGGGATGAAGCACCCGCACGGGCACGACCACGGCGAGCAGACCGAGCACGAGCACAAGCAGCACGACGCCCGGCTCAAGAAGCTGAGCCTCTACCTCGTGAACCCGATCACAGTCGATAAGGAAGAGGCGACGAAGTCGTACCGCCGCTGGGGGATGACCATCGACCTCGGCTCCTGCATCGGCTGCTCGGCCTGCACCATGGCCTGCGTCGCGGAGAACAACATCCCGGTCGTCGGCAAGGCCCAGGTGATGATCGGGCGGGCGATGCACTGGATCCGCATCGACCGCTACTACAGCATCCCCGGCACCAAGCCGATGGGCGACGAACTCGGCGGCGCGAAGATCGGCCCCGAGGCCCGCAAGGAGAAGGTGAAGGAATCGGCGGCGATCCGCACGCACTTCCAGCCGGTGCCCTGCCAGCAGTGCGAGAAGGCCCCGTGCGAAGTGGTCTGCCCCGTCGGCGCTACCGTCCACAGCGCCGACGGCCTCAACGACATGGTCTACAACCGCTGCGTCGGCACCCGGTACTGCAGCAACAATTGCCCGTACAAGGTCCGCCGCTTCAACTTCCTCCAGTACTCGAACTACGACGAAGCGTCGCTCAAGCTGCTCAACAACCCGGAAGTGACCGTCCGCACCCGCGGCGTCATGGAGAAGTGTACCTACTGCGTGCAGCGCATCCGCAACGCCGAAATCGAAGCCGAGCGCGAGTGGAAGGCCCGGACCGGGCCGCTGCTGGACTCGGCCGGCAAGCCCATGAAGGACAAAGCCGGGGTCGAAATGCGGAAGCCGACCGAAGACCAGTTCGGGCGTCCGAAGATCGCCGACGGCGAGATCCTCACGGCTTGCCAGCAGGCCTGCCCGACGAACGCGATTACTTTCGGGGATCTCAACGACCCGAAGAGCGAAGTCATCAAGCTAAAAGCCGAGCCGCACAACTACGGGTTGCTCGCCGAACTGAACACGATGCCGCGCACGAGCTACCTCGCGGCCATCCGCAACCCGAACAAAAACATGCCGCAGGGGGCCTAAGCGAATATGGCTACCGTGATCGAACCGGCCCAGGGCCACATCCCCCGCGAGATTTTCCCGCCGCACCCGGAAGGGCTGCTCGGTGGCAATCACGATACCGTCACGCTCGGCGACAAAATCGCCGACGTCGTCATCGGCGACCGCACGCCCCGCGCTTGGTGGGGATTCTTCCTGCTCGGGTTCATGCTCCTGCAGGGGCTGGTCGTCGGCCTCACCTACCTCTTCTACGCGGGCGTCGGAATCTGGGGCATCAACCAGCCGGTCGCCTGGGGCTTGGCCATCGTCAACTTCGTCTGGTGGATCGGCATCGGCCACGCCGGGACGCTGATCTCGGCGATCCTTTTGCTCATGCACCAGAAATGGCGTACGAGCATCAACCGCTTCGCCGAAGCGATGACGCTCTTCGCCGTGTCGTGCGCCGGGATCTTCCCGCTCGTGCACATGGGCCGGCCGTGGCTCGGCTACTGGATCTTCCCGTTCCCGAACAACATGGCCGTCTGGCCGCAGCCGCGCAGCCCGCTCATGTGGGATGCCTTCGCGGTCTCGACGTACCTCACGGTCTCGCTCGTCTTCTGGTACGTCGGCCTCATCCCCGACCTCGCGATCCTGCGGGACCGGGCGAAGAACCGCCTCCAGCGGGTCGTCTACGGGATGCTCGCCCTCGGCTGGCGCGGTTCGGCCATCCACTGGCGCCGCTACGAAAAGCTCTACCTGCTGCTCGCCGGTCTCGGGACGCCGCTCGTCTTCAGCGTTCACACCATCGTGTCGTTCGACTTCGCGGTCGCCATCGTGCCCCTCTGGCACGCGACCATCTTCCCGCCGTTCTTCGTCGCCGGGGCCATCTTCAGCGGCTTCGCGATGGTCGTCTGGCTGGCGGTGCCCCTCCGGCACTTCTACGGGATGAAGGACTTCATCACCGGGAAGCACTTGGAGCTCTGCGCGAAGGTCATGATCGCGACCGGGCTGCTCGTGAGCTTCGGCTATTTCTGCGAACTCTGGATGGGCTGGTACAGCCACTCGGTCTACGAATGGGAAACGACCTACCAGCGAATCTGGGAGGGGCCGTACTGGTGGAGCTACTGGTGCCTCATCACCACGAATACGATCATCCCGCAACTGCTCTGGATCAAGCGCGTCCGCACGAACGAGGCGCTGCTGTTCCTCATCGCCGGATCGGTTCACATCGGCATGTGGTTCGAGCGCTACGTGATCATCATCACGCTGTCGCGGGATCACACGCCCGGCGCCTGGGGCAGGTACGCTCCGACCGAGTGGGACTACGCGATCATGGCCGGCTCCGTGGGGCTGTTCATCACGCTGTTCTGCCTGTTCATCAAGTTCTTGCCGATGATCTCGATCACGGAAATGCGCGAGTTCCTGCCGCACCGCCAGGGCGGTCGCGATGGCCACGCGGTCATGGAGAACGCCAAATGATCGACCCGCACGATCCCCACAATCCCGTGCTCGCGCCCGCGCTTCACGGGATCATGGCCGAGTTCCAGCAGCCGGACGACCTCGTCGCGGCCGTGCGGAAGGCGCGCG
This sequence comes from Fimbriiglobus sp., assembly GCA_043774415.1. Lineage (GTDB taxonomy): Bacteria > Planctomycetota > Planctomycetia > Gemmatales > Gemmataceae > JALHQU01. The sequence goes on from JAYVTJ010000555.1 coordinate 3,617, forward strand.
AAGCCGGCTACACCCGGATGGACGGCTACAGCCCCTATCCCGTGGGCGAAGTCGCCGACGAACTCGGTTTCCCGCGCTCGGAAATCGGGGCCATCATGTTCATCGGCGGCCTCTGCGGGGCGACCTTCGGGTTCCTCATGCAGACGTGGATCACCGTGTACGACTACCCGATCAGCATCGGCGGCAAGCCGTTCTGGTCGTGGCCGATGTACGTGCCGATCACCTGGGCGCTGCTCGTCCTCACGGCGAGCCTCAGCGGGGTCTTCGGGCTGCTCGCGCTCTGCGGATTGCCGCAGCCGTACCACCCGGTCTTCAACGTGCCGCAATTCGCGCGGGCGAGCCGCGACCGGTTCTTCCTCGTGATCGAATCGGCCGACCCGACCTTCGGCGACGGCGCCGGCGTGAAAGCTTTCCTCGCCACGCTGAATCCGGACAGCATCGCGGAGGTGCCCGAGTGATGAACCGCATCCTTCCCCTCGTCGGGGTTCTCGCGCTCGCCGCCGGCTGCCAGCAGAAGATGGCCGACCAGCCCGCGCCCCGGCCGTACGAAGAGAGCTCGATGTTCGAGTACGGCCAGTCGGCCCGGCCGCTCGAACCGGGCGTGATCCACCGCAACCAGAAGCTCTCGGACGACCCGCTGATGACGTGGCTCACCCCCGCGGGCAAGGCCGTCAAGGCCGACGCCGCGTGGCTCGCGCTGGTCGATCCGACCGGGAAAACGGTCCCGCCGCCGGGTTCGCCGACGGACAACGGCAACTTCGTCGCGGAGTTCCCCTTCGAGATGAAGGAAACCGACTTCAAGCGCGGTCAAGTGCTCTTCAACGCGAACTGCGCCCTCTGCCACGGCGGAGCGGGCCACGGCAACGGCAAGATCCCCGAGCGGGGCTTCCTGCGGCCGCCGTCCTACCACCTCGACCCGAAGGGCGAGGCGAAGGATTGGTCCACGCTGAGTATCAACAAGGAAACGACCAAGGCCGAACCGAGCTATACCGGCAACCCGCAAGGAACCTCCCGCGGCTTTTATCGGTACGGCAAGGTGCAGCCGCTGAAGGAAGTCAACATCGGCTACATCTTCCAGGTCATCACTTGGGGCTACGGCGGCATGGCTTCGCACGACACGCAGATCCCGGACGCCGCCGACCGCTGGCGCGTCGTGGCCTACGTCCGCGCGTTGCAACTCAGCCAGTCGGCGAACGCGGCCGACCTGACGGACGACATGAAGAAGCGGCTCGACAAGCCGAAGGCGCCGCACGCGGCCGAGGGGAAACACTGATGGCCGCGACCGCGACCCAACACGATCATCCCCACGGCCACGCCGACGCGGTCATCCCGCAGCACGCCGTCGATGTGGCGCCCGTGCGCCTCTACTCGCTCATCGCGGCCGTCGTCGGCTTCGGCGTCTTCCTCGTGGCGGGGTTCATCAACTTCTACGCGGAAGGCAACGAGCACGGCACGCGCGAGTTCATCCTCTCGTACGCCTGCGGCTTCGTTTTCTGGTCGAGCCTGCCGTTCGGCTCGCTGGCCCTCATGATGATCGGCTATGTCTGCGGCTCGAGCTGGGGCGTCGTCCTCCGCCGGATCTTCCAAGCGTCTGTCCGCACGCTGCCGGTGCTCTTCGTCCTCGGCCTGCCGCTGATCGCGAGCCTGTACGTCGATCACGGCAAGGATTCGCCCTACTGGTGGGCCAACGACGAATGGATGCACGCGACCGAGAGCCAAAAAGCCGGCATGAAGGGCTTCGACGATAAGGTCGCGAAGCTCGAGAAGCAGCAGGTGAAGCGGGAGGTCGCCGAAGTCGCGGTCGTCCAGCAGATGCGCCCGGAGGCCATCGAAGAGAACCAGCACAAGATCCACGACTACCTCAGCGTCCACACCGGCTCGGCCCTCGGCATCCCCGGCCGCTACATCGTCTACTTCGGCATCCTCGGGCTGATCGGCTTCATGCTGCTGAGCTGGGCCAAGAGCTTCGAGGCGAAGGACGACGAGCCGAGCAAGCGCAAGCTCGTCGGCCTGAGCGCCCCCGGCATTATCGTCTGGGCGCTGCTGATGACCTTCTTCGCGACCGACTGGGTCATGTCGATCGAGCCGACTTGGGCATCGAGCATGTTCCCGATCGTCTTCGGCATGAACCAGTTCCTCACGACCTTCGCGTTCAGCACCTTCCTCTTCTACGCGCTCACGAAGGGGAAGGCCGACATCCTCGCGGTGGTGAAAGACAAGTTCCGCATCGACATCGGCAGCCTCATGCTCGGCTTCACGATGGTCTGGAGCTACGCCAGCTTCTGCCAGTACATGCTGATCTGGGCCGGGAACTTGCCCGAGGAAATCCCGTACTACATCAAACGCGGCGGCGGTACCGAGCCGAACGGCTGGATCTACTTGGCCTACTTCCTGATGATCTTCCACTGGCTCACGCCGTTCATCGTGCTGCTCTTCCGGGAGATCAAGCTGAACCCGAAGGCGATGCAGTTCATGACCGCGCTGCTGCTGATCGTCTGCGCGTCGGACGTGGTCTGGTGGCTCGTCCCGGCAGTCCCGCACGAGCACGGTAACCTGCATGTGATCATGGCCTTTGCGGCCATCGTCGGCGTCGGCGGCCTCTGGGGCTTGGCCTTCAGCCGCGAACTGGCGAAGGCGCCGATCCTGGTGAACAACAGCGAAGGCAAGTTCCTGGCGACCTGGGGACACCATTGAGGAAGTGCGGAGTTCGGAGTGCGGAATGCGGAGTTTTGAACCGGACCGGAGACGACGATGAGCGATCAACCCCACGGCCACGGCAAACCCGGCGATGACTCGCCGCTGAACTTGCTCTGGGTCTCCATGACCGGGGCCTCGACCGACCACGCCACCGATGCGCCGGGCGTGAACGAGAAGAGCCAGGCCGTCGGGCACGAGCCCGACGAATTCGGGGTGAAGGGGATCATCGCGGTGCCCGCGGCCGTGGTGATCGCGCTCGTCATCACGTACGTCGTGGTCACCGGCATCTTCGCCATCTGGAAGACGCCGCAGCAGAATTTGGCGGCGCAGAACCAGAAGCCGACCAACGAGCGCTTCGGCCGGATCAGCTCGACCGATCCGCACGCCGTGGACGGGCAGCCGAACACGGCCGTGCCGCAGCCCCGGCTGGAGCAGATCAAGCAGATCGACGACAAGCGCTCCGGCGAATCGCAGTCCGATCCGCCGTACATGCGGAGCTTCGGGGCGAAGGAGGACGGCAACAACTCGCCCGAGATCTATCCGCAGGCCCTCCGTGCGGAGAACTTCGTCGATCCGACGACCGGCAAGAAGGCCCTGCTCGAAGGGGAGTGGATCTCGAAGGAGAAGGGCACCGACACGATCCCGATCGGCGATGCGGTCACACTGCTGACGACGACGAAGAAACCGGCGACCGCGAAAGCGCCGACCGCGCCGGTTCTCGGCACCCAGGGCCAAGCGAAACTCAGCACCGGTGGCCGGGGTGGCCCGTCCGAACCGGCCGTGGCCCCGAAGCCCGTCCACGATCACCAGCATTGAGAAGTGATGATCTTCGGAGCGG
>JAYVTJ010000556.1:0-2643 GCA_043774415.1 Fimbriiglobus sp.
GTTCGAGGCGCTCGAAGATTCGCTGAAGAAGATCATCTCGAAGATGGGCATCACGACCATCGAAGGGTACCGCGGGGCGATGCTGTTCGAAGCCGTCGGCTTCGGTCCGGAACTCATGGAGTACCTCGGCGACTTCCCGAGCCGCGTCGGCGGGCTTACGATCCAAGACCTCGTGGACGACGCCAAGTGGCGCGTCGAACTCGCCGAGAAGATGAACGTGCTGGGCCGCAACCGCGACTACATGGCCTTCAATGCCAAGGTCCGCATGGCCCTGCGCGATGCCGTGAAAGAAGCCCACCCCTAGACCGACGCGAGCGGGGCGTCCGGCGGCGGCGAGATGGCGTACAGCCGGCCTCCGGAAGAACACGACCCGAACGCCCTCATCCGCGTCGGCGTGAAGTTCGACAAGTTCAGCGACATGGTGAAGACACGCCCGCCGACGGTGCTACGCGACCTCTTCGTCATCAAGAAGCCGACGGCGCCGGGCATCTCGAAGGACGAAGTCCAGCCCGCCGATGCGATTGTGAAGGAGCTTTTCCGCGGCGCCGCGATGAGCCACGGAGCCCTCACCGGTGCCAGCCACATGACCATCGCCGCGGCGATGAACGAACTCGACGGCCTCAGCAACAGCGGCGAGGGCGGCGAGTTCCGCTGGCGCAACGACCTCCCCGAGCGGCCGCACGGGAAGTTCTGGGAGGACGTGATCGCGAAGCGCAAGTATGCGCCGTCGATCTACTGCCTCGGCGGCGATGTGCGCAAGAGCCGCTTCCGCAGCCGCATTCGCCAAGTGGCCTCCGGGCGCTTCGGCGTCGATGCCGAGTACCTCATCAACGCCGACGAGATCCAAATCAAGATGGCGCAGGGGGCGAAGCCGGGCGAAGGCGGCCAGCTCATGGGCAAGAAAGTGACGAAGGAGATCGCCGACATCCGGTTCGCGAAGCCGGGCACCGATCTGATCTCCCCGCCGCCGCACCACGACATCTACTCCATCGAGGATCTGTCGCAGCTCATCCACGACCTCAAAGCCGTGAAGCCGGGCGTCCCCGTATCGGTGAAGCTCGTCTCCGTCGAGAACATCGGCACCATCGCCGTCGGCGTGGCGAAGGCCGGGGCCGATGTGATTGAGATCGACGGCATCGACGGCGGTACCGGCGCGGCGATGGTGAGCAGCAAGGAGCATGCGGGTCTTCCGAGCGAGATGGGGTTAGCCGAGGCACACCAAGCGCTCGTCGTCAACGGGATCCGCTCGTCGGTGATCCTGCGCGTCGGCGGCGGGATCAAGAACGGCCACGATGTGGTGAAGTACGCCCTCTTCGGCGCCGATCAGTTCAGCTTCGGCCAGGGGCTGATGGTTTCCGTCGGCTGCATCGTCTGCAAGAGCTGCCACATTCCCAACTGCCCGACGGGGATTACCGGTTCGCCGGAGATCTTCAAAGGTCACCCCGAGCATACGAAAGCGTACCTCCGGGCCGTCGCGGAAGAAGTGCGCGTTATCATCGCCGGACTCGGGGTGAAGCATCTGTCCGAACTCACGGGCCGCAGCGACCTCTTGGAGAAGCGAACCGATGCGGCCATTTCCGGTCGGATCGCCCGCGTCGATGTCAGCAAGTTCATCCGCCCCGACATGGCGATGGTCGGACTGAACGACCGCTTCGCGCAGGTTCACCTGGACAATGCGGGCGTCTGCGGCGTCGGCGACCGCGCCGGGTTGAATCTCCGGCTGCTCGAAGCATCCCGCGATGCGATCGATGCCGCGGCCGAGACGAGCCTCGTCTTCAAGATCAAGAACAGCGATCGCTCCGTCGGGGCGACTGTCGCCGGGATGATCGCCACGATCTACGGCCGCGAAGGTGTCCCCGGCGGCAAGAAGATCCGCGCCCGCTTCGACGGCGAAGCCGGACAGAGCTTCGGCGCCTGGTGCATCACGGGCCTCGACCTCGAACTCCGCGGCTTCGCCCAGGACGGCGTCGCCAAGGGGATCTCGGGTGGCACCATCGTCGTGACGCTCGACTACACCTCGTCCGACTACGGCGGAGAAATCCAAAGTCTCGCGGGGAACAACGTCGCTTACGGCGCGACCGGCGGGTTCGTGTTCCTCGGCGGGCGGGCCGGGCACCGCTTGGGCATCCGCAACTCGGGGGCAACCATCGTCGCGGAGGCGGCCGGGAAATACGCCTGCGAGTACATGACCCGCGGTCGCGTGCTCATCCTCGGACCGATCGAAAACGAGGTCGGCTCCGGGATGACCGGCGGCGAACTGTTCGTCTACGATCCGAAGGGCGAAGTGCCCGCCAAGCTGCACACGACGAGCGTCGCCGTGCTCGACACGCAGCACGTCGATTACGAGTGGATCCACCCGCTCATCATCGAGTACCATCGCCGCACCGGCAGCCGGCAAGCTGAGCAGATCCTGAAGAACTGGAGCGACGTCCGCCGGGGGCGCCGCTTGCGGAAGATCTTGCCGCTCGCCGTGGCCCGCGCGATGGAAGACTTCAAAACGGTCGGCACGAACGCGGGGTAATGCGGAACCGTGGCCGCGAAGAGAGGTTCGAGATGATCTTCATCTGGGGTTCGCGGTATCTCACCTCGACCCGCGAGACGGGTCGCTTCTATTGCCCGCAGTGCGGCGAACTCGACGTCGGC
>JAYVTJ010000557.1:0-4029 GCA_043774415.1 Fimbriiglobus sp.
CTTCAAATCGTTCGCCGACCGGACGCGGTTCGAGTTCGCCCCCGGCGTCACGGCCATCGTCGGCCCCAACGGCAGCGGCAAGAGCAACGTCGTCGATGCCGTGAAGTGGGTGCTCGGCGAGCAGTCGGCCAAGTCGCTTCGCGGCGGCGAGATGACCGACGTCATCTTCAACGGCTCCTCAACACGCAAGTCGCTCGGCCTCGCCGAAGTGACCATGACCTTCGCCAACGCCTCGCGGTTGCTGGCCGTCGATGCCGATGAGGTGCAGATCTCCCGGCGCGTCTACCGCGACGGTCAGGGCGAGTACCTCATCAACGGGCAACTGGCTCGCCTCAAGGACATCAAAGAAATTTTCCTCGGCACCGGAGCGGGCCACGGCGCGTACAGCGTCATCGAGCAGGGCCGCGTCGACGCGCTCCTCACGGCGAGCACGAAGGACCGCCGGATCATCTTCGAAGAAGCCGCCGGGATCAGCCGGTTCAAGGCGAAGAAGATCGAAACGCTGCGCAAGCTCGAACGCGTCGATGCCGACCTCACCCGCGTGCGCGACATCCTCGCGGAACTCGACAAGCAACTCCGCACACTCCGGCTCCAAGCGTCGAAAGCCCAGCGGTACAAGGAGCACTCCGACGAACTCCGTGGACTGCGAATCGGGCTGGCCTCGCAGGAGTATCGGGAACTCACCGAGACCCTCGACGCGCAGGGGCGCGTTCTGGCGGCGCTCCGCGCCGAAGTCGAAGGGGCGATGCGCGAGAGCGCCGAACGCGAGGCGCAGATCCAGCGGGCCGAGCGGGATCTGAACCGGACGGACGCCGAGCTGCGCGGCCACGAAGCCGATCTCGCGGCGGCGAAGCAGCGCATCGCGGCGGACGAGGCGGTCGCGAAATTCGAGCGCGTCCAGTCGGCGAATCTGGAGAAGGAACTCCTCCGCTCGGGTCACCATCAAGTCGAACTCGCGCGGCGGCGGACGGCGCTCGACCTCCAAGTCCAGCAAGCCGCGGCGGAACTCGCCGAGTGCGAAGCGCTCACCGATACCCGGCGCGCGACCGCCGAGGCGGCGACGCTGGCGCTGGCCGAAGTCCAGGCGCGCATCGCGGCGCTCGCGCGGGAGAGTGCGCACGACCGCCAGCAGCAGTACGAATGGATTGCGAAGGCCGCACGCTTGCAAGGGGATAGCGAAACCCTCCGCGGCGACTCGGAGCGGATGGCTCGCGAATTGGCCCGCAAACTCGCCGATGGCGAGCGCACCGGTCAGCAGCACGATGCCCTCGAAGCGGTGCTCGCCGATCTGAACCGCACCGATGCCGGCGTCCAGCAGAAACTCGCCGGGGCGAAGCTGGCCCGCGCGGAGCACATCCACCGCAAAGCCGCTGCGGCGAACGCGGCCGAGGGATTGCAGGGCGAACTCGACGGCCGGCGCGAAGACCGCAGCGCCCTCGGCGGCCGGCTCGGGGTGCTCGAAGCCCTTGAGAAAAGCCGCGATGGGTTCGGCGCGGGCGTCCGCGTCGTGCTGCAGGAGATCGAAGCGGGGAACCCGGCCCTCGCCGGGGTCATCGGCTCCATCGCCGGCCTGTTGAACGCGACTCCGGACGCCGCGCCCTTCGTCGATCTCGTGCTCGGCGATTCCGCGCAGCGGTTCCTGATCCGCCACGCGGACGAAATCGATGCGATGGTCGGCGCGCTCCCCGACTTGCCGGGCCGCGTCGGTTTCGTGCCGCTCCTCCCGTCCGCCGGCACTGTCCATCCCCTGTCACTGGCGCACGCCGTCTCGTGCGAACTGCCCGAACTCGCGGCGCTCCCCGCCCAGCTTTTGGGAATGGTGATCCTCGTCGATGACCTCGCTGCCGCACGCACGCTGGCCCTGGAAGTGCCGGGCCATCGGCTGCTCACGCGGCGGGGCGAACTCCTCGACCTCGACGGGACTCTGAGCGTCGGCCCACCGCTCTCGTCCGGCGGCTTGCTCTCCCGGAAAAGCGAGCTGAAGGAAATCCGCGCGGCTCTCGCCGAGCACGGACTCGCCATCGCCGAACTGGAGACGCGCCAAGCGGCATTCCGGAAGCAGGCCGATGCGCTCGAGGCGCCCATCGCCGCGCTCGAAACGGAGATCGGCGCCCTGAGCGGCGAGGCGGGCACGCTCCGCGATCAACTCCGGGATCAGCGACTCGTGCAGCAGCGGCTCGCCGAACTGCGCGACCTCATCCGGCAGGAGGCCATCCAGTTGGAACGCGAGCGGAGTTCGGCGCAGGCCGCCTTCGAACAGGTGCAAGCGTCCTGGCGGGAAGCGGAGCAGTCGGCCGAAGGCATCCGCAAGAAGCTCGCCCGCTCCGAAAGCGACTCCGCACAGGCCCAGCGCGATCGCGATCGAAGGCAAGCGGAGCACGTCGAAGGGCAGGTCGCGCTGAGTCGCGCCGAAGAGCAAGTCGTCGCGCTGCGCAACCGTCGCGACGAGTGGGAGTCGGAGCGGACTCGGCGGCGCCACGAACTCGCGGCGGCTCGAGCGCAGGAGCGCACGGCGTCCGAGAAACTCGCGGCGAGCCAACTCGGGATCCTCGCGGCCACCGGCGCCGCCGCGATGGCCTACGCCGACAAGGAAGTCGCCGAACTCGCCATCAAGAGAACAACGTCCGTCCGCGGAGCCTTCAAAATCGAACGCGACCTGCTGCAGGCCGAGTGGAAAAGGTTCCGCGATTCGTGGGCCGAGCAGCGCGATCGGACGCACGCCCACGAGATGCTCGTCCAGGATCTGACCTTCCGGCGCAACAGCGTCGCGGACCGCATCCGCGAGGACTACGCGATCGAACTCGCCGAGTGGACGGCCGCACCCGCTGCGGGCGATGAGCCGATTCCGCCGCCGCTCGCCGACCCGGAGGCCGTGCAGGATCGCATCGAGGAGGTCAAGCGCAAGATCGCCAAGCTCGGCAGCGTGAACCCCGAAGCGCTGGAGGAACTCGCCGAACTCGAGAAGCGCGAAGGCGACCTGCGCGGCCAGCACGACGACCTCGCCGACAGCCACCGCAAACTCGCCGAGATCATCGCGCAGATCGACGGCGATAGCCGTAAGCTCTTCGCCGAAACGCTCGCCCTCGTCCGCGGGCACTTCCAGGAACTCTTCCGCAAGCTCTTCGGCGGCGGCATGGCCGACATCGTCCTCGAAGACGAATCCAACCCGCTCGAGAGCGGCATCGAAGTCACGGCCCGTCCGCCGGGGAAGGAGCTGCGCAGCATCTCGCTCCTCAGCGGCGGCGAGCGCACGCTCACGGCCATCGCGCTGCTGCTCGCGATCTTCCGCAGCCGGCCGAGTCCCTTCTGCCTGCTCGACGAAGTCGATGCGGCGCTGGACGAAGCGAATACCGCGCGCTTGGCGGGGGCGCTCCGAGAATTCCTCGACCGCTCGCAGTTCATCATCATCACGCACAAGAAGCGCACGATGGCATCGGCCGACGTGCTCTACGGCATCACGATGCAAGAGAGCGGCGTGTCGAAGCAGGTGGCGGTGCGCTTCGAGGATTACGCCGAGGAGAAGGTGTCTGCGGCGGCCTAGGTGAAAGGATGTCTTCCGAGTCTGGTATCATTCCGGCAGAGCCTGCTACAATGCGGGAATGAGACCCCCTCCCCGAAAGGACCGCGCACCATGGGCAGCCCCAACGTACTCGAACTCACCACCGACAACTGGGCCGCGACCATCGCCTCGGGCGAACTCGTCGTCGCGGATTTCTGGGCACCCTGGTGCGGGCCGTGCCGGATGCTCACCCCGACCATCGAGAAGGTAGCCGACTCGTTCGCCGGCAAGGTCAAGGTCGGCAAAGTGAACATCGACGAGAACCCCGACCTCGCCGTGAAGTACGACGTGAACACGATCCCGCGCGTGCTCTTCTTCAAGGGCGGCGACAAGCCGGTCCACGAACTCGTCGGCGTCGTCGGCGAACCGGAACTGTCGAAGCTGATCAACTCACACCTGTGAGGCTCGGACGGATTCCGCGATGACGGCGAGGGGTTGCCCCTCGCCGTTTTCCGTTTCGAGAAGCCCGC
>JAYVTJ010000558.1:0-5279 GCA_043774415.1 Fimbriiglobus sp.
CATCCGCATGTGGGCGGCGCGCGAGTGCGAACGCCTTGCGCCGGGTTCGTGTCCCGAATCGGCCGCGGAGGCGCAGCGGCAGCGCGACCTCGATGACGCCCTGCACGCGGGCTGCGGGTTCGCCCCGACGAAGTACTACCAGTTCCGGCGGTACGATCACTGGAAAGAAGCCGGGTGGGTCGCTCCGCCGTTCGCGTACCTCGCCAATTACAAGACTGGTTCGCACCTCAAGTATCTCCATCGCATGCTCGATTGGGCCGAGGCGAACGACGCGGATGTGATCCTGATCGACATGCCGGTGACGGCCGATTTGGAAGCGCGCCACCCCGCCGAATTCGCGGAGTACCGCAAGCTGCTCGCCGAGGTCGGCCGCAATCGCGGCGCGGCGATCCTCGACGGGCGCGGAGCGGATTTGAGCGACGCCCACTTCGCCGATCTGATCCACATGAACTGCTCGGGCACGGCGCGGTTCAGCGTCTGGCTGCGCGGGGCGCTCTGGAAGCTGGGCGCCGAGGGGCAACCGCGGTTGACGCCGCGCGGCGGGCCGGCTTGGGCGGAGAAGCCGCGATGATCCTCGCCTGCAAAGAGTTCCCGATCTTCCTCGCGATCGTCCTCTTCGGCTACCACACCCTGCGGGCGCGGCGCTGGAAATACTTTTGGCTGACGCTCGCGAGTTGGACCTTCTACGCGTGGGCCAGCCCCGGTTACCTGCCGGTGATCCTCGCGTTGACGGTCATCGACTACCTCGCGGCGCGGCGCATCGAAGCGAGCGGCGCCGACCGCGTCCGCCGGCGCTGGCTGACGCTGAGTATCGTCGCGAATCTCGGACTCCTCGCGGCCTTCAAATACACGACCTTCGCCTTTGACAACGCGCTCGCGGTCGCCGGGTGGGCCGGGTTCGCGCACGGTTCGCGCACTTGGGATATTCTCTTGCCCCTCGGCATCAGCTTCCACACGTTTCAGGGGATCAGCTACACGGTCGATGTCTACCGCCGCAAGATCGTCGCCGTGCGGTCGTTCGTGGATTATTCGCTCTTCGTCGCGTTCTTCCCGCAGCTCGCCGCGGGGCCGATCGTCCGCGCAGTGGAGTTCCTGCCGCAGATGGTCGAACCGCCGAAGGTCGGGTGGACCGAAATCGAACTCGGCCTCCGATTGCTCGTGTTCGGCGTGGTGAAGAAGTTCTTCATCGCCGATCAGCTCCACGACCTCTTCGTCGATCCCGTCTTCCGCGATCCGACGGCGTACCCGGAGAGTATCCAGCGCTGGGCGACGGTCGCCTGGGCGATCCAGATCTACTGCGACTTCAGCGGCTACACCGACATGGCCCAGGGCATCGCCAAGTGGTTCGGCTTCGCGCTGCCGCCGAACTTCCACCTGCCGTACCTCGCCACGAACATCGGCGACTTCTGGAGGCGCTGGCATATCTCCCTTTCGTCGTGGCTGCGCGACTACCTCTACTTCCCCCTCGGCGGCAGTCGCGGGAGTGCCGTGCGGACCTACTTCAATCTGATGCTGCTCTTCGTGCTCTGCGGCCTCTGGCACGGGGCCGCGTGGCACTGGCTGGCCTACGGGGCTTACAATGGCCTCCTCATGGGGCTGCACCGGGCGTTCGACCTGCGCTGCCGCGATGCGGCTTGGCGCAGGCATCCGGCTTGGTTCGCGCTCGCATGGTGCGCGACTTCGTACCAATTGCTCTTCGGACTCGTGCTGATCCGAATGGTGAATTGGGAGACGGGCCTGCAGTTGCAAGCATCGCTGCTCGGGCTCGGTTCGAGTTCCGGAACTGCGGCGATGACGCAGGTTCCGCTGCCGGTGATGCTGCTGATGCTCGCGGGCTTGGCCGGGCACTTCGGCCGCGCCTGGCCGAGTCTCGGCGCCTGGCTCGGCCGACCCGGATTGCTCCAGAATGCGACAACCGGATTGACGTACGCGGCGTCGGTGATGCTCCTCGTGGCGTTCGGGCCGGGCGTGACCAAGAGCTTCATCTACATCGCCTTCTGAGCGGAGGGGAGGCCGGTATGAATCGCTTCCGCTGGGTACTCGTCGTCGCGCTCATCTGCCTTCCGGTGGCCTTCCTCGCCTTCGACTGGCGCGTGCCCGGCTTCGGCGCGGCGGCCACCGTCGCGAAACCGCTGGCGGTGCCGGACGGCGATCAGGAGATGGCCTGGCTGCACACGACGACGAGCAGCACGACGTGGGAGCGGTTCGTCGCGGGGTGGGTGCGGCAGCAGCGGACGGTGCCGGGACTGACGGTGGACACCTCGCAAGCCTTCCTCGATTCCACGACGGCGGCGCCCGAGATCGTCGTCGCGATGGCCGGACGGGAAGGGCGGCTGCGCATCCGGTGGTACAAGCTCCAGAGCGATATCGGCGCCGCCGAGTGGGTGAAGGCGCTGGCCGCGCGCGACCGCGCTCCGCTGGCGATCATCGGCGGCGGGTCGAGCGACCGCGCCGTCGAACTGGCCCGCGCCCTCGACGCCCGGCGCGAGTGGGCGGGGGATCGGCCCGCGCTCTTCATCACGACCGCGACCGCCGATTCGGTCGCCGGCACCGATGCCGAGTCGCGGCTCGTCGATCTCTACGACGACCGCTCGTTCCGCTTCTGCTTCACGAACCGCCAGATGGCCGAGGCCGTGCTCGACTTCGTCGAGCGGACCCCCGACCTCCGCCCGATCGTCTTCGAGGATCAATCGCTCCAGGCGCTCGCGCCGCTCGCGGCCGGGGTGCCGAAGCCGCCGCGGTACCGGCCGCACGTCTTCTCGGTGCAGTGGGACGACGACCCCTATTCCACCGACCTGCACGAGCAATTCCGGCAAGCGCTGCTGGCCCAAGTCGGCGCCCGCGCGGGCGACCAGAGCGTGTACCAGCTCTCGCGCCTCGACATCCCCTTCAGCGTCGGCGGGTTCGTGAGGCCGAACGTCCACGAAGAGGAGACGGCGAAGTTCATCGCCCGCGAACTCGGGAGCGTCCCCGCACAGCGGTCGCTGCTCGTCCTGCCGGCGACCACTCAGCCGGCCCGCCGGCTGCTCCGGGCCATCGTGGAGCGCTCGCGCCAGATCTCGCGGCGCATGGTCGTCGTCACCGGCGACGGCATCCCCGTAAATGCGATCCTGCGCGACGGCGAATACGCTTGGCCCGCGGGGGCGCTCCCCGTGCCCCTCGTGCTCTTCACCCACAACAACCCCATCGGGTGGGACGCGCCGGCGCCGGGTGCCGATGCGACGTTCCTGCCGCCGAACAGCACCGAAGAGGCGATGCACTTCGGCGAGATGGGCCGCATCGTCATCGGGGCCTGCTTCCCGCCCGAAGGCGAAGCTCAGGGGATGGCCCTCTCGGGCGGACTGCTCACGCGCAGCGATGACCTCATCCGCCGGCTGCACGGTGCGCGACCCGCGTTCTTCGATGCCAACGGCGAACGCCTCGGCGGCACCGGAGAATACGTGGTGGTGCTGATCCCGCGCGACACCGCATCGCAGATCCAGGAGACCGCTCAGCTCTCCGTCTGGCGGCGCGAACCGGACCGCACCTGGCGGAGCGTCGGGCGAGTACCGGTCCTCGCGCGGCCGCCGGCGCCGGGGGCGAACCCGCCATGAGGTTCGCGCGCATCCGCTGGAATTCCATCGGCAACTACGTCGTCGGGCTGGCGCCGTTCGCCGTCGTCTGGATCGTGCTCGTCGGCTGGCTCGCGAGCCTGCTGCACTCACGCGCGGCGTGGTCCGAAGAGGCCGACGAGGCGATCATCCGCGAGTGGATCGACGAGGCGCGCCCCTTCCGCAAGACGCTCCTCGAACTGATCCGCGAGTACCTGCACCTGCAGGGGGAACTCCGGGCCGGCCAAATTCTCACCGAGGCGGTGGCGACGAAGCGCGCCGAACTCGAAGAGCAACTGCGCGCCCTCACCGAGCCGACGCAGGCCTACGAGAACAAGCTGCCCGGCTTCCCGATCCTCTACCGCCTCACGATCCTCGTCGCCGTCGGGGACGGGAGCGCCGAGCGGATCGAGTGGGACAACCCGCTGCCGCGCCCGCTCTCGACCGCCGATTCGCGCGTCCGCACGCTGCGCTACTCGCCCGCCACGGCGCACCCGCAGCCCGTGGTCATCGAGTGCGAGTACCAGTTGCACGCCTTCAACAAACTCCGGCAGCGCGAGCAGGACCGCCGCCGCGAATCGCTGATCGCCGGGGCCGTGCTCATCGCGGCGACGCTCATCGCCGTCGTCTTCGTCGTGCGGTTCGTACGCCACGAACACGGCCGGGAAACGGAGCAGTTGAAGGTGATCGCCGCGGCCGAGCACAGCGAGCGCGAGCTGCTGCAGACCCGATTGGAACAGCAGCAGACCGAGCACGAGAAAGAAGAACTCGACCGCAAGCTGCTGCGCGAGCAGTTGGAGCGGGCCACGCTCGAAAGCCGCGCCGACCGCGCCGAAACGGCCGCGCTCGAACTGAAATCGCAGATCTACGCGAGCATTGGCATCATGGCCGGGAGCTACGCCCACAACATCAAGAACCTGCTCGTGCGGCCCAACGACCTCCTGCGTCGCTGCCTCGACGCCGACGGATTGACCGCCCCGCAGACCGGAATGCTCCACGAAGTGCAGGCGACCCTCGGCACCGTGACCGATCGACTCCAGGAGATTCTGCGCACCGTCCGCCGCGATCCGAACGAGACGAGCCTGGCGCGGATCGACCTCGTCGCCTTCGTACACACGCTCGCAGAGACCTGGCGCGAAGTGGGCCGCGACAAGTGGAAGCTGCACATCGAAACGGCGCTGCCGGGGGAGCCGGTTTGGATCGAGGGGGACTTCTCCCACTTGCAGCAGGCGCTCGAGAACTTGATCTTCAACGCCCGCGATGCCACCTTCGAGATGCGCAACCGCCTCCGCGATGATGCCCGCAAGACCGGCACCGGCGTCCGCAAGCAGGGCCTGCTCGATGCGGCGGGTTGGAAGGGCACGCTGCTGATCCGCCTCGCGACGTCGGCCGAGAGCGCCGAACTCACGGTGGCCGACAACGGCATCGGCATGACCGAGGAGGTGCGTGCGCAGTGCCTCGAAACGCACTTCAGCACGAAGCGCGACAACGCCCTGTACGAGGGCCACAGCGCCGGCATGGGCCTGGGCCTCTCCTTCGTGGCGATGGTGCTCGAGCACCACGCCGCGGAGTTCGCCATCGACTCCGCCCCGCTCCGGGGCACGACGTTCCGCATCCGATTCCGACTGCCCGAGTCCGCGCCGTAGGGCGTGGTCGAGTCATCGAGACCCGCCGTGCTCCCGAATTGTG